>JAHDFV010000347.1 GCA_020627985.1 Saprospiraceae bacterium | reverse complement strand
ACCAAACAAAACAGAATCACTTGAATGATACCGACCATCTAACATAAAAAATTCTACATCTTGTTTTTTAAAAGAATAAAAAACACCTTTAGATTCCTTAGTTCCAAAAGCAGGATTTGCCCAAAAATCTCTAAAGGCTTCTAAACTAATTTCTTTATTTTCAAAATTAGAATTACTATTATTAGGTCCATAATCATGATCATCCCAAATAGCATAATTCGGTTGATTTTTTAAAAATTGATTTAAATAAGGATTTTTACGGTATGTTATATATTTTTCATATATCTTTTCTTTCGTTTTCCAAGCACCAAAAAGTAAATAAATATTATCCCCCATCCATAGCATAAAATCATTTTCTATTTCGAACATAGTTTCGAATATTTTCCATCTTCGATTTTTAGCTTTATATGGAAAAACACAAGAACCTAATAAAAAAGAAAAATCAGATATAGAATCTTTGAATAATTTAATTTCAGGTAATTTATATACTAATGAATAATCCTTATTTCTTAATTCAATTTTTATGTCTTCTTTATTTTTCTCATTTATATTCTCCAGAATGACTTTAGCAATTTTTAAGGTATCATTTATTCTTTTCATTCGAATGGGTAATATTTCAACTCTTCCATTCTCTAAGGATCTGAACGATAAATTTTCAACATACAATTCATTCGTATGAGAAATCATTAACCATATAATAGTAGAATTTGACGTTGTTGTTCCTTGGATAGGACCAGATAAAATTTGAGGTTTTTGAGCTATTCCTTGTAAAAAAAATGAAACAGAAAACAAAAAGATTAAACAATATTTCCGCACAAAGATTAAATTAATTCGAAGAATAAGAAGAATCTACAATACCATTTCTTACCGCATACAAAACTAAATCTGAAGCAGAATTAATTTTTAATTTCTTCATAATATTTTTGCGGTGTGTATAAATCGTGTGAGTTGAAATATTAATAATTTCAGATATTTTCTTAGCAGTATTACCTTCAGCAATTAAACGAACGATTTCTATTTCACGAGGAGTTAAAGAAGTTTGAGCACATTCACCTTCTTTACCAAAAGATTTTTCTAAAAGATATTCAAGCACCTTATGACAAAAGAATTTTTCATTAATGGCTGTAGCATGAATGGCTTTTATAATTTCATCTTCATCGCATTCTTTTGTCAAAAAAGAATTTACTCCTTTTTCTAAAACCTTATAAATACTTTGCCGATCATTATCTGCACTAATGATTAAAATTCCCGTTTGAGGAGAAATTGATTTAATTTTTGCTAAATCTTCTGATCGAAATGTTGCATTTGGGTTATTGTAATCAAAAATTAGTACTTGAGGCGTTTTTGAGGCTATTAATTCAAATAATTCAAAACTATTCGAAGCTTCTCCAACAACTTCTATATCCTCTTTCTCATTCAATAAATGCCTTAATCCAACACGGATAAGATATTGAGGATCAGCTATAGCAACTTGGATTGGCATTTATAAATTTAATTTGAACACAAATATACTTATTTAGATTGATTTTAGATAATATCTAAGGTACTCAATCCGACAAAATCATTTAATAAAAAGAACAGCAACAAATAAGAATTGTTGAACTTTTATAGCACTTAAACTTAACCGTTTGTTATTTTTGCGATATATTATATACCAAAAAATCATGGCATTAGAAGATCAATGTATTCTAGAGACAAATTATAAATTTAGAGGTCAGACTCAATTTTATAAAGGTAAAGTAAGAGATGTATATTCTTTAGGAGATACTCTCGTAATGGTCGCATCAGATCGCATTTCTGCATTTGACCATATTTTACCTCGCCCTATACCTTACAAGGGACAAGTTTTAAATCAAATTGCTTCTTGGTTTATTGAAAATACAAAAGACATTTGTCCCAATTGGATTCAAAAAGTTCCAGACCCCAACGTATCAATTGGTCATGCTTGTGAACCAATTAGAATTGAAATGGTCATTCGAGCTTATTTGACTGGGCATGCTTGGCGGACTTATAAATCTGGATTAAGAGAACTTTGTGGAGTTACTTTGCCCGAAGGAATGAAAGAACATGATAAATTTCCTTCACCGATTATAACTCCTGCTACCAAAGCTGAAGAAGGTCATGACATTGATATTTCAAAAGAAGATATTTTAGCTCAAAATATTGTGAGTCCAGAAATATATCAACAATTAGAAAATTATACGAGAAGAATATTCCGCAGAGGAACGGAAATGGCAGCTGAAAGAGGGTTGATTTTAGTGGATACTAAATATGAATTTGGTATTCTAAATGGTGAAGTCGTTTTAATTGATGAAATTCATACTCCAGATAGTTCTCGTTATTTTTATGCAGAAGGCTATGAAATGAGGCAAGAAAAAAATCTACCTCAGAAACAATTATCAAAAGAGTTTGTCAGAGAATGGCTAATGGAAAATGGCTTTCAAGGAAAAGAAGGGCAAAAAATGCCTTTCATGCCTGATGATTTTGTATGGAAAGTTTCTGATCGTTATATTGAATTATTTGAAATATTAACTGGTAAAGTTTTTCAAAAAAATGATAATTCTAAAATTTTAGAACGTATTGAAACTAATATTTTAGGCTGTATCTAATTATTTCTTCATTCTTTTCAATTTTTTCTTTTGCTTAAAGTTTTTGGTATTCGTCATCATGGACCTGGTTCAGCTAAATCTCTCAAGAAAGGATTAGCAGAAATGCAGCCTGACTGTATTATTATAGAAGGACCAATAGATGCTGAAAATATTATTCATCATGTTGCCAATGAGGAATTAAAACCACCTATTGCTATTTTGATGTATAATCCTAAAGAATTAAAACAAGCATCTTATTTTCCTTTCGCTACTTTTTCGCCAGAATGGCAAGCCATGAAGTATGGAATAAAAAATAATATTCCAGTAAAATTTATGGATTTACCTCAAGGCATTCATTTTACATTAGATCAGCAAGAAAAAGAAAATCAACAAATTTCTATTCAACAAAAATCTAGTGAAAAAGACAAAAATGTCATTCATGATCCTTTGGGATATGCTGCTCAATTAGCAGGTTATGAAGATAGTGAAAGATGGTGGGAAGTCACTTTCGAACAAAGAGAAGGTTTTGCATCTACCTTTGATGCGGTAATGGAATTAATGGAAGCCTTAAGAAATGAATTAGGCAAACAAGAAACACCCAGGACTTTATTGCGAGAAGCTCACATGCGGAAAATAATACGCAAAGAGCAAAAGAATCATGAAAAAATTGCCATAGTTTGTGGAGCATGGCATGGTCCAGTCTTAAAAGATATGAAAGCTTTTAAGGCTACTGATGATAATAAACTACTTAGAGGAATCAAAAAAACTACAGTAAAAGCCACTTGGGTTCCTTGGACTTATGATCGTTTAGCAGTAAGCAGTGGATATGGAGCAGGAGTAGTTTCACCTGCTTGGTATAAATTGCTCTTTAGCAATCGAAAAGACGTTGTTATCCGATGGATGACTAAAGTAGCGAAGTTGTTTAGATTGGAAGATATGGATGCTTCTTCTGCGCACGTAATTGAAGCCGTTAGACTATCTGAAACATTGGCTGCAATGCGGGGATTATCTGTTCCAGGAATGAATGAATTGTTTGAAGCAGCCGTAACCATTTTTTGTGATGGATACAAAAGTAAAATGGATATCGTTGAGCGGAAATTAATCATCGGAGATGTTATGGGAAAAGTACCTCATGAAATCCCTGTAATTCCGCTTCAGAGTGATTTGGAAAAACAAATCAAATCTACTCGTATGACGAAATATCGAAATTCTTTAGAACCTGAAGACAGAGAATTAGATTTAAGAAAAGAGGTACAACTTAAAGCCAGTAGACTGCTTCATCGATTAAATATTCTAGGTATTAAATGGGGGAAAGTAAAAAATAAAAGAAGGCGATATTTTAATAAAACTCAAGGAGACTTTAGAGAAATCTGG
>JAHDFV010000346.1:1568-3973 GCA_020627985.1 Saprospiraceae bacterium | reverse complement strand
TTTTTCAATGACTTGCAAAGGAATTAACATTATGTTCTTAAATCACTTCATTATTAAAACATAAGAAAAGGCAATATTGGCATAAAGTTAACAAAAAAAGAAAATTATTTTTTTAGCGAAAATTTCGCTTTTAGTGAAAAAACCCCTTATCTTGCAAATACAAACCAACCTACCACCACATTTTTTAACTACACAACCGAGTAATAATGATAGAAACCGTATCATTGGTAAAGGACATTGAAGTATTGGGTAACTACAAAGAAGGTTTCCAAGAAATTCTTACTCCTGAAGCTTTGGCATTTCTAAAAGCACTCCATCTTCAGTTTGCACACAAAAGAGAGGCACTTTTAGAAAAGCGTTTACAACGTCAATCTCAAATTGATCAAGGAATCTTACCTGATTTCTTTGCAGAAACCAAAGACATTAGAGAAAGTGATTGGAAAGTAGCTCCACTACCTGCTGATTTATTAGACAGAAGAGTGGAGATTACAGGACCTGTTGATCGTAAGATGATTATCAATGCTTTAAATTCTGGTGCAAAAGTATTTATGGCAGACTTTGAAGATAGCAATACTCCAAACTGGGAGAATGCCATTCAAGGTCAAATTAATCTGAGAGACGCCATCAACAAAACAATCCGTTTTGAAAACATCGCTAAAGGAAAAACCTACCAACTAAAAGATAAAATCGCCACATTAATGGTTCGCCCTAGAGGTTGGCATTTACCAGAAAAGCACATCACCTGTAAAGGAGAAAACATGCTTGGAGGTTTAGTTGATTTTGGTTTATTTTTCTTCCATAATGCTAAAACTTTATTAGCCAATGGAAGTGGACCTTATTTCTACTTACCAAAATTAGAAAGTCATTTAGAAGCGAGGTTATGGAATGAAGTATTTGTTTTTGCTCAAGATTATATGGGCATTCCACAAAGAACAATTAAAGCTACTGTTTTAGTAGAAACGATCATGGCTTCTTTCGAATTAGATGAAATCTTATTTGAATTAAAAGATCATTCTGCTGGATTAAACTGTGGCAGATGGGATTATATATTTTCATACATCAAGAAATTCAGAAATTTACCTGATTTCATGGTTCCAGATCGTGGACAAGTCACGATGAATAGCCCATTCATGAGTGCTTATTCTCAACTTGTGGTAAAAGTATGCCATAAAAGAGGTGTACACGCTATGGGAGGAATGGCAGCATTTATCCCAGTAAAAAACGATCCAGCAGCCAATGAAAGTGCTATACAAAAAGTAACAGCTGATAAACTCCTTGAGGTTCGGAATGGTCATGACGGAACATGGGTTGCACATCCAGGTTTAGTTAAAGTAGCTATGGACATTTTTAATGAACACATGCCTACAGCCAACCAAATTTCAAATAAACGCACTGATGTACAAGTATCTGCCAAAGATCTTGTAGAAGTTCCTACTGGAACCATAACCGAAAAGGGTCTCAGAAAGAATATCAATGTTGGTATTCTATATATCGAAAGTTGGTTAAGAGGCAATGGTGCTGCTGCCATTTATAACCTCATGGAGGATGCTGCCACTGCTGAAATTTCTAGAACACAAGTTTGGCAATGGCTTAAAAGAAAAGCTAAACTCGATGATGGTAGAACTATTAATTTGGAATTATATGAAAACCTTCTTCAAGATGAAATGAATAATATCCAAAAAATGGTTGGAGAGAAAACATTTATTGATGGTCGATATTTAGAAGCTAGAAATTTATTTGATCAATTAGTCAAGCAAGAAGATTTTATAGAATTCTTGACTTTACCTGCATACGAACTTTTATAATAATCACAAATATTTCAATTTTAAAAATTAAAAATCTTAATATAATGAGTAAGGAAATCAGAATCCAACAATTAGAAAACGAATGGAAGAACAACCCAAGATGGGAAGGAGTAGAACGTCCATATACCGCTGAAGATGTAATGAAACTGAGAGGAAGTGTAGACATTGAACACACTTTGGCAAAATTAGGTGCGCAGAAATTATGGCACAAATTAAACACGCAAGATTTTGTTGCTGGACTAGGTGCTTTAACGGGTAATCAAGCGATTCAAGAAGTTATGGCTGGTCTAGAAGCTATCTACCTGAGTGGATGGCAAGTAGCTGCTGATGCAAATTTAGGCGGACACATGTATCCAGATCAATCTTTATATCCTGCTAACTCTGTTCCTAATGTGGTAAAAAGAATCAATAATGCTTTATTAAGAAGAGATCAAATCCAAACAGTATCTGGCGAAGGAAAATTAGATTATCTCGTTCCTATCGTAGCTGATGCTGAAGCTGGTTTTGGTGGTAACTTAAATGCTTTTGAATTAATGAAAGGCATGATCGACGCTGGTGCTGCTGGTGTACACTGGGAAGATCAATTATCTTCTGCTAAAA
>JAHDFV010000346.1:0-1558 GCA_020627985.1 Saprospiraceae bacterium | reverse complement strand
TAAGGTATTAGTACCAACTCAAGAAGCAATCAACAAATTAGTTGCTGCTCGTTTAGCCTCAGATGTTATGGGTGTACCTACAGTAATTATCGCTCGTACAGATGCAGATGCTGCTGATTTATTAACGTCTGATATTGATGAAAGAGATCAAGAATTTGTAACTGGAGAAAGAACTTCTGAAGGATTTTATAGAGTAAACAACGGTGTTCCTCAAGCAATCAGCAGAGGATTATCATATGCTCCATATTGTGATTTATTATGGATGGAAACTTCTCATCCAGATTTAGAAGAAGCACGCCAATTCGCTGAAGCGATCCATGCAAAATACCCAGGAAAAATGCTAGCTTATAACTGCTCACCTTCATTCAATTGGGCTTCTAAATTAAGCAGAGATGAAATGTTAGTTTTCCGTGAAGAATTAGCAAAATTAGGATTCAAATTCCAATTCATTACTTTGGCTGGTTTCCACGCACTAAATACATCTATGTTTGAAGTATCAAAAGCATACAAAGAAAGAGGTATGGCTGGATATTCTGAATTACAAGAGCGTGAATTTGCTTTAGCTAAAGATGGTTTTGCTGCTGTGAAACACCAATCTTTTGTAGGAACTCAATATTTTGATTTTGTTCAAAATACGGTACAACAAGGTTCTTCAACTACGGCTATGGCTGGTAGTACTGAAGAAGAGCAATTCGCTCACTAAAATATATCTTTAAGATCAAGAATTAACTCGGTTAAGGTTTGATTAGGGACTCATCTGTGGTGGATGAGTCCTGTTTTTTTGAAACTTCAAACAAATCATGAAAAAGAATAAAATAGATATCTTAAAAAATATTTGCTATACTGAATTGGTCTATGGTAGGATTAATAAAAAATTAGATCGTCAATATTCTAAGGTAGAGATTGAAGAATTGATTTTTAATATTATTCAAATGACTGAGGTAAAGTATTTCTTAAAGAAAGGGAAGAATTTTTATATTTCAAATTTTGAAAATGATATCAGGATAACTATTAATTCTTATACGTTTAGAGTCATTACGGTTGATGTATTATCAAAATTATAAAATCAATTTTTAAAAATTTAATTAACTCCAATATGTTAACTGTACTTGCAAAATTTATTTTATTCTCTTCATTTTTCCTTTTTTTTATTTTAAGGTTTTTAGCTAGAACATCTCAAATTGTAAAAGAGTATAATTTATATAGTAGTGAATTAGAAAAATTCAAAATGGGTTTTAGAATCGGTGAAATGAAACAAAAATTAAAAAAGACAAATGATGCTTATATTAAAAATGAAATAAAAAAATCAATTAAATTTTTGCGTGCTTCCAATTGGTGTATATTTTTTCTCCTTTTTTCTTATTTGTATATCGTATTCAACCCATAAATATTTATAAAGAATTCTTATTAAAGTTCCCTTCAGGGGATTTAAGGGGGGTAAATCTCAATGCGAATCTTTTTTACTCTTTCTGTTCGTTTTTGTTTAGAAACAAAAACGAACCAAAAAATTCATCCCGAAACCTATCGGGAGTGACATTCTTTAACGTTCCGATGATTT
>JAHDFV010000345.1 GCA_020627985.1 Saprospiraceae bacterium | reverse complement strand
AGCAGATTCAATAAAAAAACAAAAAGAGGCTGCCTCTTTTGAGACAGCCTCTTTTTTATCTTTATAGTGAAATGCAAAACTTGTAATGCTGTAGTTTTTCTAGATATATAATCTCTTATATTCTATTACATTAAGTCCTTTTTCTTTAGCATTAACCCATGAAAAAATATCTAAATAAAAGAAAGTTTGATTAATTTCATTTTCATAAATTTTAGCTACTTCTAGAAATTTATTTTTGAAAATAGAATAACTATTTTTATTCCAATTTTTTCCTGCTTTTCTAAATAAATCGATCATATCTTTTTCAAACATACTTAATTCTTTTCTTCTTTTTATAAATCGAATTAAATCAGCAATTTCTTGCTCTAATTTATTGTAATTCTCAGTTTCAAGTAGAATCATCAACATATTGAATTTACAAACATATATGAAATTTTTTATATTACTTTTAGGATGATTTAGAGTTTTAAGATTCCATGTTAATGCATCTTTGTAATGACCATTTGAAAAATTATACCTTGAAATATGAAATGAAATCCATGGTGCCATTGGAATATTAGATTTTTCAGAATCTATAGCTATTTTTAATTTTTGAAGAATATTATCAGTAAAACTATGACCTAAGAGATAACATCTTTGAATTTTGTATGTATTGATAATTAAAGAAGAATGGTTTATTTTTTTTAGTAAAGGATATTCTTTTTGTAATTCTTCTACCTTTAATAAACCAATATTCCATTCTTCATCACTGAGAATATTTAATCCTAGATTTACCATTAACATCCTTTGTAATTTTTCGATTGATAAAGGATGTATAAGTTTGAAGTCCTGCTTTTGAATCCCTTCTTTTAATATATTTTTAGTTGAACTAATTTCACCTTTTTTAAAAGCAATTCTAGAATTAATATCTATCAATGCTGTTTTTGCTCTTGAATTACTTTCATTAATTAATGGACTATATAAGCTGATGTTTTTTTCTAATATCTTAATATAATCTTCAGTATCTTTTTCATTTTTTAAAGACCATTGTTTATGAAATAAATGATGATGTAATAACAATTGTTTATGTTCTATTTCATTAGATATTTCTAGATCTTCTAAGGTGTCCTCAATTTCTTGAATGTTATTATGAATGTTTTTTTCTATTCCGTTTTCATATTTTTTAGAGCCAAGCAATCTTTTTTCCCAATCTAAGAAGTGTATTTTCAAACCATATAGTTCAAGTTTATTACAGCTGTCTATTCCTTTTTTTATTAATTTTTCGCATTCAGATAATAACTGCTTTTCGAATAAAAAATCGATATCTCTTAAAGAGTTTAGAACCTCCTTGTATGGACTTCTTTCTGCATGGTAGGTTCTTAAATGTTTAAGTATCGTTCCAAACAACATTTTTTTAGTAATAGAGAGATTTTTTAATAAAGTTTTATTCTTAATTTTTTTAGCTAATTTGATTTCATCATAATGCTCCAAATTTGAAATAACCTGGAATAATTTGAAAATATTACTCTTTGAAATATGTTGTTTTAGTCGTTTGTTTATATATCCTTTCTCTGTTGGAGTAAGTCGAGTTATAAGTTGAAATAATTTATCTTCTTTTGGTTTAGTCATCACTTTAGAATTTAGTAGATTAATCCATCATTAAGAGAATTATTCTCATACTATAAAGAAAGTCCATTGACATAAAAAGAAAAAATAATAGCTTCAAATAATATAAAATATGTATGATAAATGTTTGATAACTACCAATTTGTGTAGTGTTTTTGGAGTTTTAAACATTAAATTACGAATTGTAGAGGTAAGCTTTAATTGTACTTGATATGTTAGCTTTGATTATACATATTTATTCAACAAACGAAACTTATTTAATTATGAAACATTACATTTTACTTATTGTATTTTCATTTTTGTTCTTTGGCATAAATGCCCAAAATGTGGGTATAGGGACTAATACTCCAAACAAAAAACTTGAAGTGAAAAATGGTCAAATCCTTACAACTGGTGTACACGGCGGTGGTGCTGATGCAGGTGTTCAGATACACGCAGATAATGGAACAAACAATGTTTATTTCCATCTTATCCCTCACCCAAACACAAATTCAATGATAATGCAGCGATTGACTGGTGCGCCAGGAAGTCAAGGATTCAGCGGAAACGTTCTTGCTATTAATCAAGATGATGCTGGTATCTTATTAGGATATGATGCTAATGGTGTAGATAGGTGTCACCCAAGTGCAGTTGTACAAATTTGGGGAGATGCTGGAGACAAAGGAGTTCTTCTCCCAAATGTACAATTAACAGGATCTACAGATGTAACTACTGTTGCTTCTCCTGCTACAGGCTTATTGGTTTATGTACCAGCTGCTGCTGGTGACTTATCTGCCGGATTCCATTACTTCAATGGTACAACTTGGCAAACACTTGGAGGAGGATCTGCTGCTGCTGATATTGACTGGTTAAAAACTGATGGTTCTGATGCTACAGCTATCGGAGATGATATCTATACTGATGGTAAAGTAGGTGTTCAAACAGCTGCTCCTTTAGAGCAACTCCATGTTGCTGGTACTGTCCAAGTAGATGCAGGATCTACAACTGCAACCGTTTCATCAGGTGCTGATTTAGATATCCGTACTGAAAAACCAGGATTTGGTAGATTATTTACAATATCAAATGACGATCCTAGCAAAAGTGGATTTGTATCTTTTAGATACAATGGTGCTGCAAATGGAATGACCTTACTTACTGGTTCAGATAATCCATCAGAATCTGCATTTGTATATGCTAATCAAATTCCAAAATCAATGAATAATTCTACTACATGGACATTACCAGTGACTGAGTTTAATACAAGAGCCGGAGGTGGAGGCTTTCCTCTAAATTTGACAGGGAATCCTTATGGTACTGGTACAAATGAATGGTTACAGGACGATATTATTAGTTATAGGTTTTCTAATTACACTTCTTCTTTAATAGATATTTTAGGTGATGGTAGAATTAAAGCTTATAATCTAGCAGGTACTGGAGATAGAATGGTAATTGCAGGTGCAGACGGAACACTTTCTACTCAAGCGATTCCTTCAGGTGGTGGTGCTGCTGACTGGAATACAATGACCAATATCCCTACAGGTTTTGCAGATAATACAGATGATGTAGATGATGCAGATGCAAGTATAACTAATGAAACGATTACTGCTGGTGCATTGAATGGCACAGACTTAGAAATTACAGAAGCAGGTGCTACGACTACAGTAGATTTATCTCCTTTGAAAGATGCAGATTGGTTAAAAGCTGATAATTCCAGTGCTACAGCTATCGCAGATGATATCTATACTAATGGTAAAGTAGGTATTCAAACAATTTCTCCTTTAGAACAATTCCATGTTAATGGTACTGTCCAAGTTGATGCAGGAACTTCACTTGCAGCCATTTCATCAGGTGCTGATTTAGATATCCGTACTGAAAAAGCACCATTTGGTAGAATATTAACAATATCAAATGACGAACCTAACAAAAATGGATTTGTATCTTTTAGATATAATGGTGCTGGAAATGGAATGACTTTACTTACTGGTTCAGATAATCCATCAGAATCTGCATTTGTATATTCTACTCAAATTCCAAAATCAATGAATAATTCTGTGGCATGGACGTCACCAGTGACTGAGTTTAATGTAAGAGCTGGAGGTGGAGGTTATCCTCTAAATTTGATAGGGAATCCTTATGGTACTGGTGCAAATGAGTGGTTACAGGATGATATGATTGCTTATAGATTTTCTAATTATACTAATAACATAGTAGATATTTTTGGAAATGGTAATATGACTATTGCTGGAACTTTAACTCAAAATTCAGATAGAAGATACAAGAAGAATATCAATCAATTAGAAAATGCTTTAGCAAAAGTATTGGAAATAAAAGGATATAGCTACGATTGGAAAGAAAGCTATTCTTCTAATCAGAAAAAACAAATAGGATTCATTGCACAAGAATTGGAAGAAGTATATCCTGAA
>JAHDFV010000344.1 GCA_020627985.1 Saprospiraceae bacterium | reverse complement strand
GAAGTCTCAACTTCTACGGCCAATCGAGTATTAAAAGAAATTTTAAAGACTTCTTATAACTTAGAGATACTACCAAATAGAAACGCAAAAGTGGGAATAAAGGATTATAGAAGTTTATCTAAATGTCTTATAGAATTATTTATCAAGTAAATGAAGAAAGAAAAGAAGTTTATATTATAACTGTATTTGATAATAGACAAGATCCAGATAAATTATTAGAAGTTTTGAAGAAAACTGATTTTTAAATAAATGACCAAAACTAATATCGCCTATTAATTTTTTCTGATTTTCAACTTCATCCCGCTTCCAGAAAAATCAACCAGCAATTAAATACCCTCCATCTGCAGTATAATGTCCTCCAGTACAATAACTCGCAGCATCAGAAGCAAGAAATACAGCAAGTCCAGCCATTTCATCAGGTTGAGCCATTCTACCAGATGGAATCTGAGTTTCGACTTGATTTAATAATGTATCATTACTCCAAAGTGCTTTACTAAACTTGGTTTTGACTAAACCTGGGCAAATCGCATTCACTCTAATTTTGGCAAATCCCCATTCTTTTGCTTGATTTTGTGTAAGCATCAATAAAGCAGATTTAGAAACAGAATATAAACCTAAACCAAAGCCAGGTTTAAACCCTTCAACAGAACTAATATGAATAATAGATCCACCCCCTCGTTCTTTCATACTTGGATAAACTAGATTGCTTAATTGCCACGGCGATTTGACATTTACATTCATGATTTTGTCAAACACATCATCCGTAGGATCATTGATCGGACCAAAAATAGGATTGGTTGCAGCATTATTAACTAATATATCAATACCACCATATACATCAATAGTCTTTTGAACCAAATGTTCCAATTGATCTTTACGACCAACATGACAAGCAATACCCGTTGCTTCTAAACCATCAGCTCTAAAAGCATCAGCAACAGCATCGACTGCTTCTTGATTCCGACTACTAATAACCACTTTTGCTCCGAATTCAGCTAGGCCTCTAGCAATAGCTTCACCAATTCCTTTACTGGCACCAGTAACAATAGCGACTTTGCCCTTTAATTGAAATAAAGGCGATATTCTTTTTTGATCAGACATAAATAAAGTATTGAATTAACGAATAGTGATTATGATTAATATGGCGAAGATAAAAACAACTACTAAAGCAAAGAGTAAAAGAAAGGTAATGTTTTTATATGGCTTATAACCTTGTTTAGTTCGAACTTCCTCATACCAATCTTCTTCGCCTTCGTACGGAGTTTGAGCAACCTCTTTTAAAATCTCAGCGACAAGATCCATATCATCTTTACGAATGAAAAGTCTTTCGCCACCTAAAACATTTTCGGTAAACAATGTAGCATTTGTATCTGATAAGAAGTGGGGTATATTTCGAGTTCTCAATAAAGAAACAGCAACTTGAGCTTCTACTTTATTATTAAATACTCGAGCTAAAACGATGACGTCATCTTTATTAAAAGCGCTTCTCCCTTCATGATCATCTGGGAAATAATCTAAAACTTCATCCGTATCCTTAGACATATTATTTTTTTGAATGAAATAAAATTACATAATATTTAGCAAAAATGTTGGTGCATGAAAAGCTTATTTATATTCAATAATGACTCTCCCGCAATTTTCAAAATCAGAATCCACAACGATTTCCTTTTCGTCCTTACCTTGAAATATTTTTAAAGAAATAGTATTGGGTGGGATCTTACCTAAATTATGAGCAAACAAAAGAATTTCATTTTCTCCTTTTTGAAGTTCTAAATCAAAAGAAAAAGGAACAGCACTTATTTTTTCTTTTTTCAAAACGGTTTTACCATTAAAATAAATGGAAGCAATATCTCCATCTACTTTTTTACTATCTTTTATTTCGATTCTAATTTTTTTCTTTTTATAAGTTAGCTTAGAAATAGTTTCTGCTTTTCTAGAAATTCCATCTGCAAAATAAATGTTTTCACCATCCTTAATTGGAGCGATCCATTGAGGTAAAGTATCTGGTATTTCTTCTTTTTCTTTAGGTTTAAAAATAAAAAGACCATTGTTCCAAGTAGAACACCAAAGCCATTTGTTTTTATCCATTTTTATTCGTTCTATTCCATCTGTTTTTGTTTCTAAAGGTAAATTATAAGCTTCCCAATTTTCTCCATTATAAATAGCAATACTTCCATTGAATTGAGTAGAAATAATAATGCGATCATCAGGTAGATTTAAAACATTATGAATAATATACTGCCATTTACCATTGTAATCGAAAAATATTTTTTCAGGAGCATCTTTAATCGTTTCCCATTTTCCATTTTTTAAAACATGTAAATATTTACTAGAATAAGAAGCCGCCCATAAATTATATTTTGAGTCAAAAGCCATTTCATAAATAGCATGTTTGAAAACTCTTTCGCTCTTTTCTTGAGCATATGAACCATCAGAATTCATAGTATATTCGTAAACTCCTTTTCGAAAAGAAACCAAAGCATTTCCATTTTTTCGAAATAAAATATCGAAGCCATCTTGATATCGATCGTCTAATAAAGAAAATTTCCCATTACGATATTGATATAATTTTCCAACAGCTACTGAAGTAGAAATCAAAAGTGTACCTCGTCCATTCGGTCGAATAATCCAAGGTTGTCCTTCTGGGAATGGAATGCGATCCCAAGATAATGTACGGGTATCAAATTTTAAGATATAACCGACATAACCAGCAATCCAAAAAACACCTTTATTGTCAAAATAAATGTCGTTTAACCACCAAGTTTGTTTCCATTCTTTAGGAGTAGGGAACTCCTTCCATTCTGTTCCATCAAAACTAAAAAGACCTAATACATTTGTAGTAACCCAAGTTAAATCATTTTTTTCATCGAAAATGATTTCTCTGACATGATTGCTAGAGAAAGGCGTGTTTTCCATATTATAAACCTTCCATTCATATGTACTGAAATCTTGCGCAGTAATGAAGAAGGAAACCAATGAAAAAATAAAAAGTGTAATGATTCTCATATTTGATAAATGCGAAAATTGAGTTTAAGGTTGTATTAAATTGTGCTTTTATGAAAATAATGGAATAAAGTACAATCGAAATTATGGAATTTAGTTGAGAATAACATCTTTGTTAAAAAGTCAATAAAATTTAATAAGATAATATCAATACAAATCTGAATGAGAGGAAAAGGCTTCTTACATTTGTAGCATAGAAAGAAAATTAAACATGAACTTAAGCAAGGCGAAGGAGGCATTAAAAGAATATTTTGGTTATGATGAATTTCGGCCCATGCAGGCAGAAATAATTCAAGCAATTTATGATCAAAAAGATGCTATAGTTTTAATGCCAACAGGAGGAGGGAAATCCGTTTGTTTCCAAATACCTGCTGTTACAATGCCTGGTACCTGCATTGTCGTTTCTCCTTTGATTGCTTTAATGAAAGATCAAGTAGAAGGTCTAAAATCGAATGGTATTTCTGCAGCTTATATTAATAGTACTTTAGGGAATGTTGAATTCATGGCAATAGAAAATGATCTATTGTTGAATAAAATAGATTTATTGTATGTCTCTCCAGAAAAAATTGTTACAGATGATTTTCAACGTTTGATGAAAAACATTTCTATCAATTTAGTAGCAATTGATGAAGCACATTGTATTTCATCATGGGGGCATGATTTTCGACCTGAGTATACACAATTACAATTAATCCGTAAAAATTTCCCTACAGTTCCTATCATAGCTTTAACCGCTACAGCAGATCGATTAACCCGAAAAGATATCGAAACGCAATTAAATATAAAAGACCCTATAAGATTCACGGCTTCTTTTGATCGTCCGAATTTAAGTTTAACCGTTTTACCAGGAAAAAATAGAAGAGAACAGATTGTTGATTTTATTCGTAGAAAGAAAAATCAAGCTGGAATCATTTATTGTTTAAGTCGAAAAAGCACAGAAAATTTATCTGCCAAATTAAATCAAAACGGCATTAAATCGGCTTATTACCATGCAGGATTATCGGCT
>JAHDFV010000343.1 GCA_020627985.1 Saprospiraceae bacterium | reverse complement strand
GATCTTTAATTAATCCCAAATAATGCGTAGGCAAAGGTAAATTAGCAATCGTTTCTTCTGTTGCTTTACCAATAACAATCAATTCAGTATTTTTAAGATCTGATATTAAATCTAACATTTCTTTTAAATAAGAAAATCCTTTTCTTTCATCACTTGTATTCATCGCAACAAAAAGAATAAATTTCTTATTCAAAGGTAAACCTAATTTTTGACGGACTTCATCTTTATTTTTGGGTAGATAAAAGTTTGAATCTATTGTGTTGGGTAAGCAAGTATGAGCTACATTTTTCATTAAAGAACTTTTTTCTAATTCTTTTCCTAACCAATTACTTACTGTAACGACAAAAAGATTCTCGCTTTGATAAACTGAATTCTTTTCCTTCCAAATTTTATTTGAAATGTCATTTTTATTGTCACCTTTTATCATTGGACAATTCCCACAAGTCTTTTCGAAATGTCGACAAGATTGATAATTATAATGACAGCCTCCTGTAAAAGCCCACATATCATGTAAAGTCCAAACTACTGGTTTTTTTAAAGTTAATAAATCCCTTAGCCCTTTAATGGATAAAAGTCCTTTATTGAACCAATGCAAATGGATAATATCCGCTTGCTGTATTAAGTTATGTTGATCTAATTTTTCACCAGTATTCGCTAATGAAAAAAAGAAACGAATATCTTTACTGATTTCATGAGGTAGGAAAAATAGTCTTTCATAAACGAATCTTAAAAATCGTTTTCTTTCTCCCCATTTTGATTCTACAAAACTAACGATATTAGGATGCTCTTTTTCTTTATAATATACCAACATTGTAGCATCTATGCCATTTTCTAAATAAGCTTCCAACGTACGAAGTGCTGCTACGCTTGCTCCACCATTATGACTATAAGTACTTACAATGACTACTTTCATTTAAACTAAAAAGTGATAATAAAATATTGAAGTGATTTAAAAAGAAAGTAAGAATAATCATTAATTAATAATTATAAAAATATGATCTCAATTATTAATACTAACAATCTGAAATCAATCATATATAACATTCTTACAATCAATCATCCTTCATAAATTATAATTGTTAATATTGAGAAAACGGTATATTTTTTTAAGGAAACGGTAAAATTTTGAATAATTTTTCTTATTTTTAAATAGGAACATAAAACAAAACTGAGATTTAAACTTTTTTAGCGTATTAATGGAAGATATTCATCGCTTAGAAAAATACATTGAACAAAGGGAGACGAAAAAGAACAAGAGGAGAAATAGGTTCATTATTTTACTTTCCATTCTTGCTTTCCTAGCAATCGCTATATTTTTATGGGGATATGGTTTTATTAATTCAGAAAAATTAAATTCTTTTTTTGAGAAAACCAGTTCTGAAACCATATCCCCAATAAAAAAAGAGTCACCTGAAATAGAGGTAACTAAAAAAGAACAAATCAAAGAAATAAAGGAAAGAGAAAAACCAACTATTCCTCCTTCCCAAAGTAATTCTGTTCTAAGTTCTTTGCCATCACTAATTATTAAAGGAGAGTTTATTTCTGGTAAACCTTTACAATATTTTGTAAAAAATCACGGAGATAAAAAGCATGATATTGATTTTGGAGATGGTAGAAATTTTCAAATTAAAAACAAAGCAACTCATATTTATGATTCTCCAGGAGAATATCAGGTTATTTTTTATCCAAAAAATACGGATCAAATAATAACCGAAACGATATTTATTCGTCGTTCTTCTAATATAGAAAATGATAAATCTGATTTTGTTTCTCTGATTCAATCTTTAGAAAAAAAGCAAGAGAACAAAGCAGTTGTAATGACAGCTCTTGATCAAAAAGCAAGTTTCCCTGGTGGAACAGAAGCATTTATGTCCTACATACAAACACATATAGGAAATGTTTCGGGTTATAAAGGAAAGGTTTTAATTCAGTTTAATATTAGTGAAAAAGGTAAAGTAGAAAAACCATTTATTATTGATGGTTTGAATAAAAAAATTGACATGGAAATCCTAAAAGCATTCACAGGAATGCCCAATTGGATTCCAGCTAAAAATAAAGGTCGAAATGTAAAATCGGAATATCGTATTCCATTATATTTCGAAAAAGAATCATAAGAATTTGTGGTTATTAGTTCTGATTTGCTGATTTCGCCACGTCCCGAATGGGACGTGGCATTTTTTATTTCAGTTTTTGAATGATATCATCAATTGATAATGAAATTTGCTCTCCTGTCTGCATATTTTTAAAACCAAGTAGACCTGATTCCATCTCATTACCACCAATTAATATAATGAATGGTACTTTGATATTATCTGCATATTTCATTTGCTTTTTCATTTTCGATGGTTCAGGATATAAATCAGAATTGATTCCATTTTCACGTAATTGATTTAGACAATTAAAAGCATACAAATGGGAATCACTATCAAAAGCAATTAAAAGAACTTGCAATGAATTTTGGTTTACTTTCGGAAAAATGTCTAGCTCCTTCATCACGTCATAGATCCGTGCTGCACCAAAAGAAATTCCTACTCCAGAAACATCTTTTAATCCAAAAATAGAAGTTAAATCATCATATCTTCCTCCTCCTCCGATGCTACCCATTTTGACATTTTTCGCAGCGACTTCAAAAATACAACCTGTATAATAATTCAATCCACGAGCAAGAGTAATATCAAATTTTACATCATTGACTACATTTTTTTGATCAAAGTAAGAATGAAAAGTTTTCATTTCTTCAATACCTTTCCGACCTATTTCAGAATTTTCAAAGTGATTTTCTAATTCTGATAATGTTGTCACGGTCAACATTTCCATAATTTTAGCAATAGCAGATTCTGAAATGTCTTTTTTCCTCATTTCATTACGTACACCTTCCTCTCCTATTTTATCCAACTTATCAATAGCTACTGTCATATCAATAAACTGATCAGAAATACCAGCTGCTTCAGCCATTCCTGCCAATATTTTACGATTACTGACTTTTATTTCCACTTCTAATCCTAATTCAGCAAAAACTTCATCATAGATTTGTACCAGCTCTGCTTCATACATTAAAGAAGGGGAACCCACAACATCTACGTCACACTGATAAAATTCCTGATAACGTCCTTTCTGAGGACGATCGGCCCGCCAAACGGGTTGAATTTGATATCTTTTAAATGGAAAAGCTATCTCATTTTGGTGCTGGACAACAAATCTGGCGAAAGGCACCGTTAAATCATACCGCAATCCTCTTTTAGAAATGGAAGATAATACTGCTTGTGAGTTTTTAGCAGAAAGATCTGATTCATTGACTTTATTTAAAAAGTCTCCATTATTTAAAACCTTAAATAATAATCGATCTCCTTCTTCTCCATATTTACCTGTAAGAGTAGACAATTTTTCCATTACAGGTGTTTCTATGGGACGGTAACCGTATTTCACAAATACATTGCGAATAGTATTAAATATAAAATTTCTTTTATCAACTTCATCAGGGGTAAAATCTCTTACACCTTTGGGTAATGATGGTTTCATTTTTTTGATATTATTTAACTGCGAAAGTCCGAAAAAATTAAACTAAAGTGGAAGATTAAGGTGCAATTCTTTCGATGCGCCACATTCTATCTTTTTCTAAAGAATATAAAATACGATCATGAAGTCTAGAAGAACGACCTTGCCAAAATTCTATGGTATGAGGAATAAGTCTGAATCCTCCCCAAAAAGGAGGTCGACTAAGAATTTCTTTTTGATCAAAGAAATCTTTTAATTTCTCCGATTTATTTTCAAGAATATTTCGATTAGGTATATATTGACTTTGAGGTGAAGTCCAAGCACCAATTCGGCTTCCTTTGGGACGACTATTAAAATAAGAATCAGACACTTCATTCTCAACAATCACTACTTTTCCTTCTATTCTTATTTGTCGCTCTTGCTCTAACCAATTAAAAACTAAAGCTGCATTGGGATTTTCAGCAATTTGACGGGCTTTTTTACTTTGATAATTGGTATAAAAGATGAATCCTTCT
>JAHDFV010000342.1 GCA_020627985.1 Saprospiraceae bacterium | reverse complement strand
AGCTGCTTCATTCAGGGCTAAGAGCCACTTCATTCTCACAGCCATCTCACTACAAGTTCTCTGCTTGCTTACGCTACACAAATTTTACCATAAATCCCTAAAGGGACTTTAAAAAATAAAATTTTAATTATTGAATTAGAAATTAAAAAAACAAAATTTAACAAGATTTATTTAAGACTAAGTAAAATTGAAAAAGTCCCTTTAGAGATTTAGGGTTCTGATACTGATCAATGAATAAAAATATATGCTCTTAATATTCAGAAAAAAATGCAAATTTTATAAAAGAAACGTACATTGTACAATTTTTTATTCTTATCAGAATTTTAAAAGTATACCAAAATTGAACAAATTAAGAATTATACAACCAGATGAATTTGAAGCTCAGGAACATTGGTATCCTAAAGCTTTAAATGCAACTATTCATCCTATGATAAACTTCTTTCTAAATTTGGAACAAGAAAGAATTATCAGTAGATATTGTCATATGCACCCTACTGTAAATGGAGATAAACTTAGGGAAGTACTTAATTATCGATCTAAATATTTCCTATGGGCAGGAGCAGATTTGCTGAATGTTACTTCAGCGGGGGGGAAAAGACAAATGGTTGTAATTGAGAATAACTCATGCCCTTCAGGACAAAAATCAATGCCATTAATTGATGATAATCAAGAACAAGGAAGTTATAAATTAATGGTAGAAAGAACATTTAAACCGTTTCTTAAAAATCTTAGGAATAAAGTAAAAGGCGGATTAGCTGTTATTTATGATAAAAATCCTATGGAAGCTGAAGGTTATGCAAAAGTCATTGCAGATGTGATGAAGGAAAAGGTTTACTATGTTAGCTTTTACCAAGATGATCCAAATCCCAGAGTCATATTTCAAGAAGGAGTGATGCATGTTTTAGATGATAATCAGAACTTGATTCCTATTAGAGCAGCGTTCAGATATTTGACCCAAAAGCCTTGGAATAGATTGCCTTTACATTCTAAAACTAAAATATTAAATCCGATAGTCGCTTGTTTAGCGGGTGGTCGTAATAAAATGGTAGCCGCAAAAGCTTATGATATCTTTAATACAGAGCTACAAGAGCAAGGTTTAAAAATTAATACACCAGAAACAATATGGGATGTCCGAAAAAATGAAATACCTCTTTGGGTAAAAAAAATGGGTGGACATGCAGTAATAAAAGTACCCTATAGTAACGCTGGACAAGGGGTATATACTATAGTAACAGAAGAAGAGTTAGATAATTTCATGGATATAGAATTTAACTATGATCTGTTTATTGTACAAAGTTTGATTGGTAATTCAAATTGGAGTAGTACAACATCTAAGGGTAAACTGTATCATGTAGGTACGATACCCAACAAAAAAAATCAAACTTTCGTAGCAGATATTAGAATGATGGTAAGTAGTACCGAAAAAGGAATAAAACCTTTATGTACTTATGCTCGACAAGCTGAAAAACCTTTATTAGATAATATAACAAATGGAACGGATAGTTGGAAAATGCTTGGTACGAATTTATCCTTTAAGCATAAAGATGGTTCGTGGGGAAATGATACCAATAGATTAATTTTAATGGATAGAAGAGACTTCAATAAATTAGGAGTTGGTTTGGACGATCTAATTGAAGCCTATATTCAAACTGTTCTTTCAATGGTTGCCATTGATAAAATGGCACATACTTTATTTAATAAACAAAGTAAATTTAGAATGAGATTATTTAAAAGTCTCAACAATGATAAAAGCTTATTGGATGAAATAAAATTGGATTAATGAAAAAATACAATGTCCTTATCTTAACGGACCATACATTTCATAGTAATGAAAATTCAGTTTACGCGATAGCAAACGCTTTATCTAAACATTCCAGTGTTCATTTCGTAGATATCGCAAGCAAAGGAAATTCTAATAATGATAAATTCTTTTTACATTTTAAATCAAATTCTATTTGGGCTACAAGAGTGAATGAGAATTTTAGTTATTCTAAAGATGGATTATATTTTAGGCAGAACATAATGGAAGTAACTATATCTAGTTATGACTTAATCTTGTTAAGGTTACCACCTCCAATATCTAAACCATTTTTTGATTTTTTAACACTTAAATTTCGTAATCAGTATTTTATAAATAACCCATCAGGAATTTACGATACAGGTAGTAAGGCGTTTTTGATGAATTTTGAACATGTATGCCCTCCCATGAAAATCTGTAATTCAATTGAAGATATAAAGCAGTTTAAAAGTCAATTCCCAATTGTTCTTAAACCCTTCCGTGAATATGGAGGAAAAGGAATTGTTAGAATTGATGGAGATAGTGTTTGGGAAGGTAATTCCAGAATATCTTATAATGAATACATAAAAAATTTAAAGAACAAGCCTATAACTTATCTAGGTGTTAAGTTTTTGAAAAATGTAAAAGAAGGTGACAAACGTATCATCGTTGTTAATGGGAAAATATTAGGGGCATCTTTAAGACTTCCCGCCCAAAATTCTTGGATTTGTAATGTTGCGATGGGAGGCAGCTCTCAACTTTCTGAAATTGATGAAGAGGAAAATGAAATAGTAAGTACCATAAATCCTATTCTCTCAAAAATGGGTATAGTTATGTATGGTTTAGATACATTAATGGATGATAATGGTAAAAGGGTTTTATCAGAAATTAATACAACAAGTATTGGTGGATTACCACAAATTGCAAAGCAGAGAAATCTTCCATTAGTAGAAGAAGCCGTTGAATTGATATTACAATATTTTATTAAAAACCGTAGGAATGCTAATTAATTCTAAAGTTGAAATAATAAAAGAACTCAACATAAATAAAGCTCCCAAAGGAGCAATCACTAAATATTGGTTGGAAATTGTAAAAGATGGAATGGGGGTTCCTGTTCACTTACCAGTCATCATTGCCAGAGGAAAATCCAAAGGTGATGTAGTTGGACTTACTGCAGCTGTACATGGTAATGAATTAAATGGAATTCCTGTTATCCAACGTTTGTTTAAGGAAATTGATGTTAAGGAATTAAAAGGTACAATTGTAGGTGTACCCATCATTAATGTTCCATCTTTTTTGCGTAAAAAAAGAAGATTCATGGATGGTACTGACCTCAATCATATTATGCCAGGTAAAGAACAGGGTACGGTTAGCCAAGTTTATGCCTGGCGTATTGTCAATAAAATCATTAAACATTTCGATTATCTCGTTGATCTTCATACAGCAAGTAATGGACGAATAAACTCTTATTATATTCGTGCAGATATG
Organism: Saprospiraceae bacterium; assembly: GCA_020627985.1. GTDB lineage: Bacteria > Bacteroidota > Bacteroidia > Chitinophagales > Saprospiraceae > JAHDCE01. The sequence goes on along the minus strand of JAHDFV010000342.1, from coordinate 755 downwards.
AGTGATGAAATGGTGCGGAAGATGGCCTTATTACAAAATGCTCAAATAATCGTTCACAATCCTCCAAGTGATGGCACACTTAGAGGAACGGCTGATGAATTTGAAATACCAGCTATTACACTTGAAGTAGGTAATCCTAACTTATTCCAAAAAGGAATGATTCGTGATGGATTAACAGGAATTCATAATTTATTGGGATATTTAAGTATTACAGATTCAGAAGTAGAAGAACACTCAAGTGAAACGGTAATTTGTAAAAAATCGTATTGGATTTATACAGATACTGGTGGATTGTTAACTGTCCATCCAGAAGTAACTCAAATAGTAAAAAAAGGTGAAAAAATTGCAACATTAAGAGATGTGTTTGGAGATTTATTAAAAGAGTATTTAGCACCTGAAAATGGTATTGTAATTGGTAAAAGTGTAAGTCCCGTAAATCAAGCTGGAGGTAGGATATTGCATTTAGGGATAGTGAAGAAAAAATAAATACTATTGGGAGAGGTTTTAGCTGTACTGTTGTTGATTAACCACCTTTGTAGTTTTCTTTATTCTAAATCCTTAAAGGGACGATCAAAGCGCGGATTTTTTAAGTCTTAGACTTGAAACAAATACGTTCAATACGTTGTTCAATTAAACCCTAAATCCCTAAAGGGACTTATTATAAGTAATTTAAAAGTTCCTTAAGGGATTTAGGGTTTGTTAAAAAAAATACGCGGTTATATGGTGTTCGCTAGCTGCTTCATTCAGGGCTAAGA
>JAHDFV010000341.1 GCA_020627985.1 Saprospiraceae bacterium | reverse complement strand
GAACGTATATTCTACGAGTTAGTAGTGGTGGAGACTTATTGGACTTGGTTTATATCATTGGAAAAGAAAATTTAAGTATAGAATCGATAGATGCTCAAGATGCGAATGTAGTCGGAGGTTCTCACATTATTCCAACTATCTTGGGCGGTCAAAAAGCCTATAGCTATGAATGGACAGGTCCATCGATTGATGAAACGAATATATCAAGTGCTCAACAGTTCGATATCAATCCAGGAACCTATTGTTTTACGGTAACGGACTATGATGCATGTAGTCAAAGTGATTGTGTGGAGATCAGTGGGACCTGTGAATTGATCAATGAAGTATCGAGTAGCCCTAGTTGTGAGAATGCAGATGTAGGAAGTATAACAGTCGTGGTTATGGATGAGGCATCTTTGTATGAATACGAATTTATTGGAAGTAATAACGGGGTATATATCAAACAACTGTCCAATACGACGGGGACAATCTTAGCAGAAGGTGAATATCAGATCGTTGTTACGAATCTAGAAAATAATTGTTCTGAAAGCCGATATATCAGTATTGATGATTCTTATTATAATGTTACTGAAAATGTAAGTGCTATCTGTAATGGTGAACCAGCAAATGTACATATTGATGTTCAAGGAGGATCAGGAGATTATAGTTTTGAGTGGAGCAATGGGGCTCAGGGAGCAGAAGTTAGTTTTACGGAAACGGGCAACTATAGTTATACACTAACCGATGGATTGGGATGTGCTTATAGTTCGAGTGTAGAGATTGATGAATTTAACCCAAAAATAAATTCATTAAATTTTGTAGAATTTACTTGTACAAATAACGTTACTACTGCTACCATTAAAGTGGATGTTGACAATGGCGTTGATATAATGGTTTATGAAGTTCCTTTAAACCAAGAGTACTGTTATACTATAGAAGCTCCTTCAGATCCTAATTGTAATGATACAAAGTGTATTTTCATAGATCATGATGTATTTGAGGTAGATAACAATGGTTCTTTGACTTGTATCCAAGAAGGAGATGAAATTGGAAATCCTGTAATTATTGGAGGGGTTGGACCTTTTGAATATGAGTGGGAGAATATAAAATCAAATTCTGAAACAATAATCCCTGAAAGTTCAGGAGATTACATCCTGCAAGTTACTGATGCCACTGGATGTACTAAAAAAGTTTATTATGAAGTGATTTATACAGATCCATTAACTGCAGAGATTCCAGCTTGGGCAATAGAATATAATCCAGAAGGAAACGTCTTGATTCCTCAAAGTTTAATTGTGGATGTTGATGGAGGGCTACCACCGTATTCGATTAATTGGTCAACAGGTGAGACTGGAGCTTACACACAAGTTCCTGGATTTGGAGAATATTGCGTAACCATTACAGATCAATGTGCAAATGGATATACCGAAGTTTGTAAGAATATTTCCAAGTTAGGTTCTAATGATTTCTATTTTAATATTATTGATCGTTATGATATTTGCGATGTTAATAATGATTCAGGATTACAGTACTTACAAATTAATACGACTTCTATAATTCTAGGTAATTTTGTAGAGGAAGTATGGGTGAATTGGCCCAATGGAACTTCGGCTAGGGTAGAAAAATATGTTGGAATATTTACAGGAAATCCTTATTACAAATTTCTTACAGGAGAGAAGACTTTTTATATAAGTGATGATTATTTAGAAGAAAATTTAGTGGTTACCATTGAAAATATTGAACGAACAAAGATACTTTCAACTAAATCTTATTATTTTACAGACAATAGTGAAACAACTTCTGCTTTTGTTGTTAAGGCATTTGAGATGAGTAATATTCCTTTTAATGCTACATTCGGATTTGTATCGCAATGCGTTTCTTGTAATAACTTAAATGAATTTAATTATCCTGAACAGTGCAAGACTTCTGGAGGATATTATGCGTTGAAATTTGATCCAATGTATTCTAGTGATCCTTGTGGTCCAGGAACTTTAATAGTGAAAAAAGGTAATAGTAGTCAGGAATTTGAAATTGAAGTAACTGAGGCCGGTCTAGAACTTAGTTCGGTTAACCTCCCAACATCGTTACATCATTTATTAAAAAATGATAATAGACCTATCTGTATGTGGTATCCAGGAATTATTGATCAGTATGGAATATCCAAAGATTACTTTGTAATATCATCTTCAACGTCACTGCTTAATCAAGAAGATTGTACATTTAATTCTACTATAGGCTATCCAGATGATTGTTCATATATTGTTTATTGTGAAGAAGATCCGAATATCTCGTTTACTCACGAGGGGGAGCTGTTCACCTATGCTAAATATGTCGCACCGAATGAGTTATCTATAGTTGAAACCTGCGTTGAAGGTTGTTTAGCATCTGAGTATATAATTTCTGAAACAACGGAATTGTATTCGAAAGCTGATATTTTAGAAATGGAGATTCCAATTCTTCCTTATTGCGGAGAATCATTTCCAACTTTTAAGGATACAACGGATACAAAAGACATTATTATTAGAAAAGATAATTTAAGGAAGGAATTAATTAGGGTTAATCCAATTCCATTTAACGATCATTTCATGGTGGAATCTGGTTTAAATATCAAGAGTGTAACTGTACTTAATTTACAAGGTCAAAGAATTCATGCGGACATAAATTGTCATAATGGTAATTGTCATTTAACTTTGAACGATGCATTACCGAATGGCATGTATATACTAATTATTCATTGTGATCAGGGCGTAATAAGTAAAAAAGTTATAAAATCATGAAATATTTTTTATTAATATTTTTGGGAATAATTTCTATCTCTTGTAATAAATTCTATAATTCTGTTTGCGAATCAATTCATGATAATGAAGATAATTGCATTTTTTTTACACCAGATTCCGAATTTGACATTGATAGAATTAAATACTATACGCAAAATGATGAAGGAACTGATATTTCAATGATTATTAAGTTCGATGAATTTAATAAAATTTTGAGGCCAGATGACACTGTCTACCTTAATATTTTTGAAGACTTTTCTTATGAATTTTATGTACAATCCGCTGTTCCCGGAGTTTTCAAGGCTGATACTTTAGTTTATCAAGAAAAGGGGATTATTATCAATGAAGAATCTGAACCCTTGCAAGAATGCTTTGATTTTTATAAAATACACCGAGATTATACCTTTGTAAGGGAAGATGGCCGTGAATCAAATTTTGAAAAAACTTTTGCTTGTGACGATATCCATGTTGAATATAATACTGTTACAGCAAAAGGCGATTCTATGGCTTTTTATTTAATTTTTGATATTTATTAAATTAACTTATCAAGAATTATTTATACATACTCTTTTTTCTCACTGCTTTCCTTTCCTGCCAAAAAGAACACTGGATTGAAGTCTGTACCTTGATCGATAATCACGAACTGTGTTTTCCGTTTAGTACAGAATATGAATATCGATTGGAAGGGTTTGATTATACGAGATATGTTCCAGATGTAGAGCAGGAATTGACGATTTTCATTAGAAACTATCAAAGCCAAATTGATACTAGTTATTTTGATTTTACATCGGATACGACCTATCAATTAATGATAAATAATGAATGGACGGCTAAATATTATCATCAGGATACATTGCGGTTTTATGATTATGGAACCTTCCATTGGAATGAAAGTGATACCTTCTCGGTCTGTCATCCACAGTATTTTAATAATTTAAGTTATACCTTCACTTCCAGTATTGATTCTTTTCAATATACGCATGAAGTGAAACGAAATTGTCATGAACTAACAATCTTATATGGCAGACGTTTTGTCGATCGAGGAGACTCGATCACCGCTTCCATTATTATTCCCGAGTGATGCTTTCAATGTCTTAATAGGGATATTCAGGAATAAACTTCCATTAAATTGAAATTTTATTAGCCATTGATTATTAAGTAATGTTTAACAACAATTCTTCATATTATATTATAAGTGATTGATAATCTATTATATTCTTTCATTTTCTTTGCTTGCCCAAAGAAAACGATTTCTATGACTTGTCCA
>JAHDFV010000340.1 GCA_020627985.1 Saprospiraceae bacterium | reverse complement strand
CCATTTGGTGATTTAAATCAAATTTCTTTTGAATCTTTAATTACGAAGAATGATTTTGAAGTAAATGATTTTTATAATTTATCATATCTAATAAAAGAAAAATGCATAAGTTATCACTATACTTCAACTCCTTCAAATATAAAACAAACTAAAAATAAAATCAATTTTATTGGTATTGCTCCAAGCTATTCTAAAACTTCATTACCTGAACTCCCTTTTGCAGAAAAAGAAATAAAAAAACTCAAGACTTTATTAAATGGAAAATCTTACCTAAAAGAAGAAGCCTCTTTAAAGAATTTTAAAGAAAATATTCGAAATAATAATATCATACATTTTGCCGGTCATACTATAATCGACAATGATGTTCCTTTAAACTCAAATTTAGTATTTACTAAAGACTCCTTTAACTATAAATTACCTGCTTATGATTTATACAATATGAAAATAAATGCTTCGCTCATTGTTTTAAGCGCATGCAATTCAGGATTAGGAAAAATTAAAAAAGGAGAAGGTATGATGAGTTTAGCTAGAGGATTTTCTTATGCAGGATGTCCTTCAATAACCTCTACCCTATGGTCAGTATCTGATAAACCTACGAAAGATATTGTTTTATTATATTATAAATATTTATTAAAAGGTCTAAAAAAATCAGAGGCCTTAAGAAAAGCAAAATTAGATTATATTGATAAAAGCAATCCTCAATTACATCCACCTTTTTATTGGTCAAGTATTATAACAATTGGAGATAATTCCCCTCTTTATAATGTAAACTTTTCTTACTCTTTAATCATTTATATTATAATTCCATTAATATTACTTACTGGAATATACTTTTATTATTTTAAAAGAAAATAATTGGAAACAAAATACAACAAATACAGAATTTTATCTTATGCTGTAATCATCTATATGCTAGTCGCTCTAGGTTGGTGGTCATATCTTCTTTATCTAAAAAATAACGATGCTTTCTTGGCTAAAGCTGAATTATTAAAAATAACAAAAATAGCAGAAAGACAAATAAATTCAATTGAAGATTTTCAATTAGATTCCGATTTCGTTGAGCTACAAAGAAAATATAATCTACAAGAGAAAATGATTCTTGGAGAGGCTGCTGTTTTAGCACTTACATTATTCATTGGAATTTGGTTTATTAATAATGGATATCAAAAACAAACTAAAGCTGCAAGACAAAGTAGAAATTTTTTATTATCAATTACACATGAACTCAAATCTCCACTCGCTTCCATAAAATTAATATTACAAACATTCTCTAAAAGAAAATTAAATCAAGATCAAATTCAAACCTTTTCTTCTAATGCTATAAAAGAAACGGAAAGATTAGAAGGACTCGTCAATAATTTATTATTAGCTGCAAAAATGGAAACTACTTTTGATATACAAAAAGAAGAAATCGATTTATTTATGATGACTGATGGTATTATAGAACACCTTTCAAATAAAACACCAAATTTAATTATTAATAATAGCATTAAACCAAATACTCACATAATTGGAGATGCTTTTGGACTTAATGCCGTACTAAGTAATCTACTTGAAAATGCAATTAAATATTCTGATAACGCACCCAATTTAAATATTAACCATCAAAGAACTAATAATTTTGATATCGTTTCTATTTCTGATGCAGGGTTAGGTATTCCCGATTCGGAAAAAAAATTAGTTTTTGATAAATTTTATAGAGTTGGAAATGAAGATACTCGTAAAACGAAAGGGACTGGATTAGGATTATATATTGTCAAACAAATTATTGACAAACATAAAGGACAAATAAAAGTAGAGAACAATATTCCAAATGGAAGTATATTTACATTCTCTATTCCACATTTAAAATTAGAGGCATGAGAATTCTATTAGTAGAAGATGAAGAAAATATCAGGAGCATAGTTAAACTAAATCTTGAATTAGATGAATATGAAGTTGTAGCTACAGGTAATGGGAAAGACGCTTTAAAAATATCGAATGAACAACACTTTGATTTAATAATCTTGGATGTAATGCTTCCCGAAGTAGATGGCTTTAGTATTTGTGAACAAATTCGATTAAAAAATTCTGAAGTTGGGATCATTATGCTTACCGCAAAAGATTCTCCTACAGATCGAATTCAAGGTTTAAAGAGAGGAGCAGATGATTACCTGACCAAACCATTTAATCTAGAAGAATTACTTTTAAGAGTTAATAATTTAATTAAACGAAGTAAAAAGCAAACTCAAAAAATTGAAGAACAATTTTCCTTTGGAAAGAATAAAGTCAATTTTACCACTTTTGATGCTGTAGGTCAACAAGGAGCGTTTCGTTTGACCAAAAAAGAAGCAATGCTTATGAAATTATTAGCGGAACGTAAAGATGAAGTGGTCAGTCGACAACAAATATTACAAGCAGTTTGGGGCTATGATGTATACCCTTCTACTAGAACTATTGATAATTTTATATTAGCTTTTAGAAAATACTTTGAAGAAGATCCAAAAGAACCAAAATTCTTTCAATCAGTAAGAGGTGTAGGATATCGATTTGTTATAAATTAATACTTATTCTGCTTCAGGTGCTAATTTTACAATCAATCCTTCTAAAGAATCTGTTATTTGAATTTGACATCCTAAACGGCTATTTTCTTCAACAAAAAAAGCTTGATCTAACATATCTTCTTCATCTTCATTCATTTCAGAAAGCTCATGCTCAGATTTCACATAACAATGACAAGTAGAACATAAAGCCATTCCTCCACATGTACCTTGTACCGGCAACTCATATGATTTACAAACTTCCATCAAATTCATATTCATATCAGTAGGTGCTTCAAGAATATGCTCTTGATCATTTCTATCAATGACCGTAATTTTAATTGTATCGTTCACTTTTTTATTTTAACTTTCAAATCCTTGTACTCCATTAACTGTTGTATACTTAAAACTTAATTTTTTATCAGGATAAATACGTTTGAAAGCAGATTGAACCATAATGGTTCCCTCATGAAAACCACACAAAATTAATTTAAGTTTACCAGGATAAGTATTAATATCTCCAATAGCGTAAATACCTTCAACATTCGTAGAATAATCTAAAGTATCTACTTCAATTGCATTTTTAGTAATATTCAAACCCCATTCTGCTATCGGTCCTAATTTAGGAGCTAAACCAAATAAAGGAATAAAATGATCCGTTTCTTTGGTCAATTCACCCTCCGTTTTATGTTTCACAACTACACTTTCTAGTCGATCTACTCCATTTAACCCCGTAATTTGAGCTTCAGTTATTAAATTAATCTTACCAGACTTACTCAATTCCATCACTTTTTCAACTGAATCCAAAGCTCCTCTAAAACTCGTTCTTCTATGTACTAATGTTACCTCACTGGCTACATCAGTTAAAAAGATACTCCAATCTAATGCCGAATCTCCTCCACCAGCAATAACTACCTTTTTATCTCGATATATTTCCGGATCTTTAATAATATATTCAACTCCTTTATCTTCAAAATCTGTAATATTTCCAATAGGTGGTTTACGAGGTTCAAAACAACCTAATCCGCCTGCGATCACAATAACAGGTGCCACATGTACTGTTCCACGACTTGTTGTTAATTGAAAACGACCATCTTCTAATTTCTCAATACTTTCTGCTCTTTCTCCTAGTGTAAAACCAGGATTAAATGGAGCAATTTGTTCCATTAATCGATCCACCAATTCTCCTGCTAATATATCTGGATAACCTGGAATATCATAAATCGGTTTCTTGGGGTATATTTCAGTCAATTGCCCCCCTGCTTGAGGGAGAGAATCTACTAAATGACAACGCAATTTTAAAAGTCCTGCTTCAAAAACTGTAAATAGACCACATGGGCCTGCTCCTATGATTAATAAATCTGTTTCTATCATGTTAATTCAGCTGAATTTGGCTGCAAAGATATATTATTATTACAATTCTAAATTCATCTTTGTTCGATAATCCATATTTTTCTTTTGGATTAATTCAATTAATATAAATCATTTACATAAATTTCATATTCC
>JAHDFV010000024.1:21482-24362 GCA_020627985.1 Saprospiraceae bacterium | reverse complement strand
AATTAGAATCCAACCATTCATCACCAAGAATAATATCTTGCAAACCTATTTTTTTTCGAACTGAATCACTTCCTTTTTCTCCTCTTAAAAAGAAAAAATTATCTTCTTCATTTTCGCAAATGATTTCTAATTGTAATTCTTTCGGTGCAATGGATCTTGTGATTACAGTCGTTAAATGAATGTTTTTAATTGTCCTTTTAAAGACTATGTTCTCTCTATTGTTTTCTGGAATAAGATCAACCTTATGTTTCTTTAAAAACTGATTTATTTCTTGATAAAAAAGAGTGTATGGCGATTTCTTTTTCCATTCTTTTTTGAATTTAGAATAAACAGAATTTATATTGCCTTTAGTTTCTATATCCCTGTGCTCACTAGGGTTGAGTAGGCTGTCTTTTTCAGGTTCTAAGAATATTCTAATAACCATTTTGCTATGATTTTTACCAATAGGAATCTCTACGATTTGGGAATCATAAATTTTTTCAAATGGAAATGCAATTGCATTGTTTTTTCGGTCAAAAACGATCACTCTTCTAGTCGTAATTGCAAAACCCTTTGGTGTGAGTTTTTTGAAAATTTTACCAATGAAATTTAATATAAAGAATAAAATAGAAAGAATGATGCAAGTGGAACCAATAGCAGCTAAAATATTTAATTCTGTTCCATCAAAAGCATATGCTAAAATAAGTCCGAATAAGAAAAAAAATAAGAAATTCGTTTCTGAAAACGAATGGTATAAAGGATATAATTCATCAATAATTACTTCTCCTTTTTCTAATAAATTTTTAGCATTATTCTTGTTCATGATTTTACAAAGATCATTTTTTAATTCTTTAAATTATTTCAAGGCTTAATTATAATGATTAATTTTTTTAGCCAAAGATAAAGCGAGTTCTAATTTTCGAACTATATTTTTTCCAAGTACATTAAAATCATCGATCTCATCTAAATTATTGGAGAATAAAGTAAGAGTAGATTTATGGTTTTTAGTTCTTAGTCGATGATTAGTAGCGTTTAATAAATGTTGATCAAGCATACCACTTTCATCAAAAGAAGATTTTATATCCTCTGTTTTTTGCTTAGTACCAAAAACAATTGAATAATTAATTTCACTTTCAGAATTTTTAATCATTTCAATTTGAGGAGAATCAAGTATATTTTGTAAAAATGATTCATGATTGCTTTGTATGATAAAATTATAATCTAACCAATGATCGCCAATAATAATATCTTGCAAACCAAAGTTTTTACGTATAATATCAACTCTTTTTTCTTCTCTTAAAAAGAAGTAATTATTTTCTTCGTTATCACATTGGATTTCAATAATTAATTCTTTTGGAGCAGCACGACGACTAATATTTGCAATTATTTTAATGTCATTAATCGTTCTTTTGAAGAAGATATCTTTTTCATTATTTTCTTGGATAGTATTAAGGTCATGTTTTTTTAAAAAACGATTTATTTCTCGATTTAAAATTAAATGAGGGGAATTGTTTAACCAGTGTTTTTTTAATTGGTTAAAAATTGGTTCTAGATTTTTTTTTGATTCAATATCTTTATATTCTCTAGAAAGGAAAATGTTTTCTTTTTCTGGTTCCAAAAATAATCTAATAACTCTGTTGTTTCGGATAGTACCTGTGATAATGGTTAAGGATTGTACATCATAAATTTTACCATAAGGGTAAATGGTAGGTTGCTTATTTCTTGAATAAAGGATGATTTTCCTACTTGTTATGGCATAGCCCTTTAGATTATATGTAGAGGACAAATTTGTAACAAAGTTTATAAATGCATAGATTATTAGAATAAAACCCAATATGCTTAAAAAAAATAGGGGAGTTATTACGAAGATTATTATAATGATTAATCCTACATAAGCTATTTGAGAAATTTCTTTATCATTAAGGTCGTTAAATTTTGAATATTTTTCATCTATTACAACTTCTCCTTTTTCTAATAATTCAAGTGTCTTTTTTTTATTTTTATGCATTGTTGAAAAATGGGAGTTAATCAATATTCTTAACGATAAGATAAGAATAAAAGAATTAATAAACAACCTTAATCTCAGCTTCTAATTCCCAGTTTTTACGTAGCTCTTCTAAATCTTTTTTAAATAAACGTTCGGGTTGTCTTTTTTCTTCATAATTTCCAGAATCTCTACGACCATTATTATTTTGATCCTCAATAATAGTGATAGAATATTTTCCTGATGGCAATGTTTTATATTGTTTCTGAAAAGAAGAGCGTTGTCCGAAATTAAATTCATCTAAATCGATTCCTCTATTATTTTTTAAAATACAGATATAAGAAATAGTTGAATCAGGGACCATAATAGTCAAATTTAGATCTCCGAATTCACTAATTTCTAATGTAGAAGCATCTATATTGATGGTGTCTGTAGTTTCATTATAAATGTTTTTAAATGCCTCAGGTAAAATGGTGAATTTATACTTTTTATTTTCTTCTCGTTCAAAATCTACATGTATTTTTTTTGGATTATCTGACAAGGAATAATTGATGTTTCCTTCATAGGTCACACTATCTTGAATCACTTGAATTAAATCATTATTAATACTTCGAATCGGATTGTTGAATGTAAAAAACAATGAATCAATAGGAGAGAGTAAAATGCTTTTCTTCGATGTTAATTTAGGCTTAATGATGTTCTTTTTGGTAGAAATCTTAAAAGAAACGGTATCTCGATATTCTTCTTTTTCCCAATAAAAATAAATAAGTCGCTCTAGAGAAGAAATAGTGTCAGAGTACCAAAGATTTATACTGTCATTCGACACTTCAAAAAATGCAGCATCAGAAAAATTTTCAGATAGTTTGACTTGAATATCTTTGGGGTTTTTATTAAAAACAAATTGAGCTTTCCCTTGT
>JAHDFV010000024.1:0-21472 GCA_020627985.1 Saprospiraceae bacterium | reverse complement strand
CAATGATTTTTATTTTTTGATCTTCTTGAAATAACTTAAAACTTAAATTAAGATTAGTGGTATCATTAATAATAACAGGCTCTTCTAAAAAACCAATTTTTTCATTCGATAAATCAAATAAATAATTATAATTATTATCAATTAAAGCAAATGCTTTATAGGTGCCTGCTTTCATATATTCAATTTTGAAAGCACCATTTTTATCTGATTTAGCAAAATAATATGGTTTTTCTTTATAGACAATACTATCTTCCAAATTGTCATAAAACATCACTAATACATCCTTTAAAGGTTTACCTGTTTCCACATCTAAAACGGCACCTTTTGTTGACAAAGAATCTATGACTTCTCCAGTAGAAAAAACAAATTTTAAATTAGGAGGAATATTACCTTCTCTAAAATCTTTAATTGCACTTCCAAAATTCAAGATATAAGTAGTATTTTCTTTTAAGTTTTCTCTTTCATCAAATTCAAAAACTAATTTCTTTTTCTTTAATTCTATTTTAGGACGATATTCTAGAGGAGGAGAAATAACAACTTGATTATAAGCGTCTGTTAATGTCACCCATTCATCAAATGTCATTTCAATTTTTTTGCGATTAAAATTAAATGATGGATTAGGTGTAGAAGATAAACTGTCAATCCCAGGTGGGGTCTCATCTTTTAACCCTCCAGTTGGAGCAATTGGATTAGCGCAAGAAAATAACCAAAGAATCAAAATGATACTTAGAGGTAATAAAGTAGAATAAAATAATTTTTTCATAAAATGATCAAAATTAATTATTGAAATAAAGCTTCAAATAATTCATCTACTTTTCCAATGGTTTGAACCTCTATATTATATTCATCGATATTTATACCCTTTGTATTGTATTTAGAGATATAAATTTGTTCAAATCCTAATCGATCAGCCTCTTGAATTCTTTTTTCTATACGATTTACGGAACGGATTTCACCTGAAAGTCCTACTTCACCCGCAAAACAAACTCGATTTGGAATTCCTACATCTTCTAAAGAAGAAATTAAGGCAGCAACAACAGATAAATCCATAGCAGGATCATCAGATTTAATTCCACCTACAATATTTAAGAATACGTCATTGGCACCAAAATGAATACCACATCGCTTTTCTAAAACAGCAAGCAACATACTTAAACGCCTTAAATCAAATCCTGTTGAAGAGCGTTGTGGTGTTCCATATACAGCTGTACTTACAAGTGCTTGAATTTCGATGAGCATTGGTCGCAAGCCTTCTAAGGTAGCAGCAATTGCTGAGCCACTCAAAACATCATCGTGCTGCGATAATAAAATTTCTGAAGGATTGGGTACTTCTCGCAAACCATCCGCTTGCATTTCATATATACCCAATTCATTGGTAGATCCAAAACGATTTTTAACGGTTCTTAAAATGCGATAGGTGTAGTTTCGATCTCCTTCAAACTGTAAAACAACATCGACTAAATGTTCTAATAATTTTGGACCTGCTATTGCTCCATCCTTATTGATATGACCAATAAGAAAAACGGGGATTCCCGTTTCTTTAGCATAGCGTTGTAATTCATTCGCACATTCTCGAACCTGAGAAATGCTACCAGGCGCAGATTCTATAAAAGGGGATACCAATGTTTGAATAGAATCAATAATGATCAGTTCAGGAGTTAACTTATCGGCATGATTCAAAATTTTATCTACTCCTGTTTCCGTTAAGATATAACATTCAGAAGCTGGCTCTCCTACACGATCTGCTCTCATTTTGATTTGCTCTTCACTTTCTTCTCCTGAAACATATAAAATACGATTCGGTAATTTTATGGCGAGTTGCAATAATAAAGTTGATTTACCTATGCCAGGTTGTCCTCCAATTAATACAATAGACCCACTAACAATTCCTCCTCCTAAAACTCGATTTAGCTCCTGATCTGGAGCGATGATTCTTTGTGTATTTCCTGCTTTTATTTCTGGTAAAATAACAGGAGTTGGTGCATCTTTCTTTTGGGAAGAAGCTCTATAGACTTTTTTCTTTTCTTCTCTTTTATCGCCCTTCGCAATAATTTCTTCTTGGAAAGTTTCCCATTCACCACAAGCTGTACATTTGCCAGCCCACTTAGGTGAGTTCTCCCCACAATTTGAACAAATGTAAATTTTCTTAATTTTTGCCATAAAATTCTATATGTAATACGTAAGCGATTTACAAAACACGAAATTAATCTAATATTAGATATTATTTGGAATAGTTAATACGGCTATTCATTTAATGATTCACTTAAATCAATTCTTTATTACTATTTTATTAAAAAAAGGAGTTTCCTTAGAATATTTTGTTAATGTGACCTGCAAAACCATAGATATTGTACATCCTTTTTGTTTTTTAGGTTTTAATATGTTTTCTTGTAAATACTAAACATTAAAAGTACTTAGAATCGTAAAAAAACTTTTTTTTGTAAAAGTGTGACTACTTTAAAAGTTCTAAGTCTAAAAGATAAATAACACAAACATGCTTTATTACGGAGGTATTAAAAAGGCAAAATTACCTAAAGTTGTAGTTGTTAAACCCAAAATGAAATCTAAGAAAAAAGAGGTAAAAGAAGTGAGGGGATTAGATCAGGGGTTTATAAGCAAGTTTATTACAAAATTTTAACTCTTAGGAGTTTAAGATATTATCTCTCTTAATTTAAGGGAGAAAGTTTGATTGTTTTTCATTTGGTTTTTTGGGGTTATACAGGGGCTACGTTTACGTAGTTCCTGTTTTTTTATACCTACCTGATTCGATCCCTAACTCGATCAACCTGTCGATGCATATGTGCAAAAAATTTCTGTCTAAATTTTTCCGCATGTGTGCTAATATTAATTGATTTTCGAGTGATATTTTCTATCCATGCCATCGTTCGATTACAGAATATTTCATTATCGGTCAATAAATAATCTACTGCACTTTGTACCAAGTAAGTGTGACGTTTTCCTTCGGTTTCCAAAATGATGGTATTATTGGTTAGTGTAACTTCATTATAATACATTTCAAAATTTCCAGGATAAAGAGGACCATCTTGATGAGGTAAAAATTTACCTCCTAGTTCAGCTTGTCTTCTAGCATGTACTAAAAATTCATCAATCTTTTCCAATAAGTGAAGCGCAAGGTTTCTTTTTTCAATGACCCCAGATTCAAAATAATATAAAATTGGATTGACAGTACTTGAAATCACTTCTTCAGACCATACTTCATGAGAAGGAATTTGATTGTATTTCTGCGTCATTTTCTTACCAATCTCTAGTATGGGACTATCCAATTCATTGAGTGTAAAAGTTTTATTTTTATACTCTGCGATATCGTATATCGTTTTCTTCCAAAAGAAAAGACGGATAGCTGCAACTTCGGGAAAAGAAAATATATGAAATAAAGGAACATCTTTAGTTGCATAATAAACTTTAGTATCACCTATTTTATCTGCTTTATCAAATTCCATTAATATTCCTCTATAGTAACTTTCTAAATCTTTAATGTTATAATTAACACCTCTATAATTAAAAGGAAAACTATTCTTGGTATGATGAAACATAGCATCAAGGCTTAAGCTATATTTTCGAGCAACGACAACGGCCTCTTCTAAACTAACTTTAGTTTGTCCTCTGAGTCGCCGGTAAGCACTATCTGTACTGATATTGAGCATTTCTGCTAATTCATGAACCAAAGAAGAATGAGCAGGCATTTTCTCAGAAACCAATTCAAAAAGAATCTTTTGGTCAAAGGAATCCATAGGAGTTGTAGTTTATTTGAATAATCTACTCCAAGATATGCGAATAATAATAAATAATGAAACCTAAATGATACCTTGTAGGATTAAGATTTGCAATAATTGCAAATAAGAGTGCTTAAGCATCAGGTTTTAGATCCAAGGTTGTTCTTAATGTATCTACCAAAGGATTCTGCTCAACCATAGCCTGCCATATTTCTTTTTTAGAAACTGGTTTTTTAACATCTGGTTTTTCAATTTTTGGAGCTAATGCTGGATTAATGGTGAATTTCATCATTAAATCAGGAAAATGGCAAGCTTTACGAATGTATTCAGCTAATCCAGATTCTTGTCGAATGTTATTTTCAGAGATTCCAGTTCCTACCGAAACATTCAACATATTACCTTCAATAGAAAGAACAGCGAATTTTAAAGCATTTCTACCTGAAGGAGATTGGACAGTTCCAGCGAATTCATTCCAAACTTCTTGAAGCTGTTCGATTGAAGGAGGTTCTTTATGGTGATTATCTTCTTTAACTTCTGCCTCTACTTCTTTTTCTAAAGATGAAAGTGAAGTGAATTTTGGAGAAACGATTCTTGAAGCAGGAACAAATTTGGCATTACTTTGTGGCTTTGCCTTTGGAGTTACTTTCTTTTCTTCAACTTTTGATGGTGGAGCAGTTTCTCCTTTTGAATAGGACGGACTAGCTTCTGCTGCTATTGGATCAGACTTTTTTTTTTCGCTTATTGCAGTGCTTTGCTTACTCGCTTCAATGGCTTGTAAAATATGACTCATTTTAATAAGAGCCATTTCTACGTGTAGTCGCTTATTTCGAGCCATTTTAAAATCAACATCACATTGATTGGCTAATGATAAAGCAGTAAGTAACAAAGATAGAGGAGCAATTTTTGCTTGCTCATTATATTTTACAGTAATAGCTTCCCCCGCTTCTAATAATTGTAAAGTACTAGGATCTTTACAGACCAATAAATTACGAAGATGTTCTGCTAAGCCATTTATAAATACTTCTGGATCAAATCCTTTTCGTAGAATATCATCAAAAGTGAGTAATACTTGCGAAATATCAGAAGTCAAAAATGAATTGACGATTGTAAAATAGTAATCATAATCTAATACATTTAAATTAGTGATTACATCTTGATAGCTAATTTTATCACCTGAAAAACTAACAATTCGATCAAAAATGGATAACGCATCTCTTAAAGCTCCATCCGCTTTTTGAGCGATAATATGAAGCGCATCTGTTTCAGCATTAATGCTTTCTTTTTCACAAATTCCTTGCAGATGCTTAACGGTATCCTGTATTTGTATTCGCTTAAAATCAAAGATTTGACAACGAGATAATATAGTAGGAATGATCTTGTGTTTTTCAGTCGTTGCTAAAATAAAAACAGCATAAGAAGGGGGTTCTTCTAATGTTTTCAAAAAAGCATTGAATGCTTGTTGAGAAAGCATATGAACCTCATCTATAATAAAGACTTTATACTTGCCTTGTTGTGGTTGGAATCGGACTTGTTCTATAAGTGCACGGATATGTTCAACACTATTATTAGAAGCAGCATCTAATTCTGTAATATTGAAAGAAGCATTATTATTAAATGCTTCGCAACTAGAACAAGTATTACAAGGCTCATGTTGCTCAGTAAGATTTTGGCAATTCAATACTTTGGCTAAAATTCTAGCACAAGTTGTTTTACCTACACCTCTAGGGCCACAAAATAGAAATGCATGGGCAAGATGATCATTTTTCAACGCATTTTTTAATGTTTGAGAAACGTGTTGTTGCCCTACTACATCATCAAATTGTAGTGGTCGATACTTTCTAGCCGATACGATAAAATTGCTCATAAATTTCTATAAAGTAAAGATACAAAGTCTAAGATGAAAACATATTTTAAAAAGAATATTTCAAAAAATGATGAATGATTTAACTTCTTTCTGTAATAGGGATAATAAAAAAAGAGCTTCATTCTATGAAGCTCTTTTTTATAAAGATGTATTATTTGAATGAATCACTTCATTATAGTTTCCCCAATATATTTCTTGAAATAACAATTTTCTGAATTTCAGAAGTTCCTTCTCCTATAGTGCATAGTTTAGAATCTCTAAAGAATTTCTCAACCGGAAAATCTTTAGTATATCCATATCCACCATGAATTTGAATGGCATCAGTACTGATTTCAACACAAGCTTCCGAAGCAAAGTATTTCGCCATCGCTCCTTCTAATGTTAATGGTTTATGTTCATCTTTTAATCGACCCGCATTTCTAGTTAATAATTCTGCGGCTTCGATCTTAGTTCTCATATCAGCTAATTTAAAAGAAATACCTTGGAACTTTGCAATAGGTTTTCCAAATTGTTCTCTTTCTTTTGCATATTTTAATGAAGCTTCGTAAGCACCATAACAGATTCCTAAAGATAAAGCTGCAATAGAAATACGTCCGCCATCTAATATTTTCATCGCCTGAATAAAACCATCTCCTACTTCACCCAATACTTGACTTTTATGAACTCTGCAGTTTTCGAAAATCATTTCAGCTGTTTCACTCGCCCTCATTCCTAGCTTATTCTCTTTCTTTCCTGCATTGAATCCTGGAGTTCCTCTTTCAATAACAAAAGCTGTAATACCATGACTATCTAATAATTCTCCAGTACGTGCTAAAACAACAGCTACATGTCCAGATTTACCATGTGTAATCCAAGATTTTGCTCCATTTAATACATAATGATCGCCATCTTCAACAGCAACAGTCTTCATCCTCATCGCATCAGAACCTGTATTAGGTTCTGTTAAGCCCCAAGCACCAATCCATTCACCTGAAGCAAGTTTTGGTAAGTACTTTTTCTTTTGTTCTTCATTACCAAACATTAAAATATGGTTGGTACATAACGAATTATGGGCTGCAGTACTTAATCCGACTGAACTACAAACTTTTGCAATTTCTACAATAATCGTAATATATTCTTGGTATCCTAATCCTGATCCACCATATTCTTCAGGGACTAAAACGCCTAAGAAACCATGTTCTCCCATCTTATGGAACATGTCCATAGGAAAATGTTGAGACTCATCCCATTCCATTACATGTGGACGAATATATGTTTCTGCAAAATCACGAGCACTTTGTCTAATGATTTCTAAGTTTTCTTGAACCTCTGTTGATATCATAATTTTATTGAATCGTTTAAAGATGATTAACTGATGTAAAGATAGTTTTTTCTTATGAAGTCTACGAAACTATAGAATAGGTTATTTTTTGAAGATAAAAATCAACAGCTTAAGTTTTTTCATTTTAAAAATGAATGCATTTGAGTCTCTTAATAGAATTCAGATTTATTTCATTACATATGTAGTAATTAAATAATCTATTAAAAGAATAATTATTAACATTTTATAGGTAGGTTCTAAATAAATCTAATATTTTTAAGATATAATTGATTTATCCGAAACACAAACTAGCATGAGAACCTACACAAAACGTATTTTAGTTTTATTGATATCATTATATTCTACTTTGTCTTTTGCTCAAAACGAATTTGATTTTGAAAATATAGTAATAGATAAAGATGAATTTTCTACTTTTCAAATTTTAAGTTCTACACCTTCAACTTGCTCTATGAGTTCTCCAATTATCACGGGTACAGGGACTTTTACAAGTGACTATAGTAATGTTGATGCCAATGGTTGGAGACATTTCTGCGATTGTAATGGATTTTTATTATTGTCATTAGATGAATCTGCTGCTCCAACTGTAGTGATACCAGATGTTGGCGGTGTTGAAATAAAATTAGGTCTGTCCAACGCTACATATTACGGAGGTTCAACAGGCTTTATTACCAATTCAAATGGTGCAGCTATAATGAATAGAAGATGGGAAGTTTTTCCAACAACCCAACCTGCCATAAATGAAGAAGTAAACGTAAGATTCCATTTTACTCAAGTAGAATTTATGGATATCAATGATGAATTAGCAAATATTGATGGCTTATGGGAATTATCTGACCCTTCTCAATTAGAATTCTTTAAGGTAACAAACCAATCTCTAGGGGCATTTCCAATAATTCCTTCAATAATGACTGCTGATGTTGACATCATTGTAAGTAATTACAATAATCCAACAACCACTACTTTTCACAATGGAGTTCATAGTAATGGTTTTGACCATTATGCCGAATATAAGGTAACCAGTTTTTCTGGCGGCGGTGGTGGTGCCAGTGGGGGAGGAGGTACACAAGTTTTACCTGTAGAATTATCTAAATTCGAAATTAAAAATATTAAGAATGATCATGCATTATTAGCATGGACAACTGAAACAGAAAATGATAATGAAGGTTTTTATATAGAAAAAAGTACGGATGGACAAGATTGGTTAGAGATTGCATTTATTGAAGGAAACAGAAATAGTGTAGAGCAAATAAATTATGAATTTATGGATAAGAATCCTTTCAATGGAAATAATTATTACAGATTAATTCAAGTAGATTTTAGTGGTATAGAAACAAAGAGCGATATCAAAAGTGTCTTTTTTGATACCAAGAAAAATATTAAAGTTTACCCAAATCCTATTAGTAAAGGAAATCAAATTAGAACCTCTTTTTCTGCTGAAGAAAATCAAATGGCGACCATTAGTTTAATAAATATAAATGGATCAATTATAAATTCTTTCCCATTTTTTATTAATACAGGAACAAATGAAGTTGAATTAAATACAACGAATTTAAATACTGGAATTTTTATGATTGAAATAAATTTCGGGAATGAAATTTTACGAGAGAAAATAATGATTAAATAAATTTATTACTCAAAACCTTTTTTAATAATTTTCGAAACGGGTTTGTTTTGTATCGAAAAATCAAGCGAATCATATTTATGACCTTCTTGACGGTGTATCGTATGATGCCAAAGATGTACACCTTCAAACCAGTCATTTTCCCAAACAGAATTAAAAAAAGCTTGATATAAATTGGATTGAGTTTTAATAGATATTAATTTATCTTCAATAGTTGTATAATCAATCCATTTCCAAGGTTCAATACCACTATCAGGAGTACTTTTATAACCTATTTCTGTAAAGATTATATTTCGATCATATTTTTTATGAATAGCTTCTAATGATGATATATATTTATTCCATCCTTTAGATATTTCTGGGACACTTGGATTCTCTTTTTGGCTTAATGGAAAATAAGCTTGAATTCCAATGTAATCTAATTCATTCCAAAAAGTAATTTTTTCATATTCATCATACCAATTTGCAGCGTAAATAATTTTTCCAGAATAAATTTCTTTCACTTCACGAATCAATTGTTTCCAAAATGTAGGTTTCTCTATAGATAATCGAGTGAGTTCAGTTCCAATGCATAACATTTCCGCTTTTGATTTTTCTGCAATTAATGCATATCGAAAAATGAAAGAACGATAACTTTCTTTCCATGATTCCCAATTTTTATCATTAATGGGATAAATATCTGATCTCCATTTTTGATCAGAAGGTGATCCAAGCCATATATGTGGTTTTATCATAATTTTAAAGCCCAATGACTTTGCGATAGCTATTTGATTGACCCAATTAGAATCTTCTTTTTCAACAACACCTCTTTCATGTGTAAGTATTGGACTATCAAAATCTTCCTGATCACCATATGGAACCAAAGTAATCCAATTGAAATTTAGTTGATGTAAAGACTCTAGATTTGTAGAATCTATTTGCCCAAATAAATGAATTCCTTTCTGTTTTGAATTAGAGGTAAATGGAGTAGTAGATTTAGTTTTATCTGTAGTTAATCCACAAGAGAAAATTAGACTTAAAGACAATAAATAAATGAAATAAGATTTAGATTTTAAATAGTTCATTTAAAAAGTTTCTTTTTTAAAATTCAAGATATATCTCTTCTAAATAAAAAATCCCTTCTAAAGTTTTTAGAAGGGATTTTTTATAATTAGTATAAAAGAAGTTTACCTTAATAAGGCAACATCTCCTTTTTTAATTTCTTCAGTTCCATCTCCATAACGAACTTTTACAAACCATACATAGATGTCAGAAGGTAATTCTTTTCCTCTATAGGTTCCATCCCAACGAGAATTAATATCCTCATGTACTAACTCACCCCAACGATCAAAGACTTTAAATTCAACTAAATCAATAGCAAAATCATTGAAGA
Source organism: Saprospiraceae bacterium (assembly GCA_020627985.1). Lineage (GTDB taxonomy): Bacteria > Bacteroidota > Bacteroidia > Chitinophagales > Saprospiraceae > JAHDCE01. The sequence continues at coordinate 11,560 of JAHDFV010000024.1, read as the reverse complement.
TAGGATAGAAAGAATCATTCATTTCATCCGCATTAGGAGTAAATACATTTGGAATTTCTAATTCAATATAATCTACTACAATCGTTATTGATGCTGTAAATGGACATCCATCTGCAGTAGTTCCAGTTACAGTATAAGTGGTAGTTTCTTGTGGAATCACAGTAACAACATCATTTCCCGAAACATCCACGCCAGTAGAAGCAGTCCAAGTGTAATCAGAACCAGAAGGAATACCTGTAGCAGTTAATGTCACTTCTTGTCCTGCTAAAATTTCAGTACTTGGATTTGCATTAATAGCAACAGATGCACCTTGGTTAATATTTAAGTTAACAACAGTAGAGGCAAAACAACCACCAGATTCATAAGTAACAGTATAAGATGTTGTTTCTGAAGAGCTAGTTACAAAAGTAGCGTCTGTTCCAACAACATTCCCTTCCCAGTCTAACCAAGTATATACCCCATCAGAACCATTTCCTACTGCGGTAAATACTGCAGTTTCGTTTGAACATACAGTTATATCATCAGCTGTTACTTGAGGGGCAAGAACGGTAATGGTTACATCATCTATAGCGGTACAATTGCCATTATTAGCATTTAATGTATAAGTTGTTGTCGTAGTAGGTGTAACTTCTGGAGTACCAATGTTTGGATCTGTTATCGTTCCATCAGAAGGTGTCCATGAATACGTAGTACCAGAAGCAGTTACTGTTCCAATCGTGATCGATTCTCCTAAACATATTGTTGCATCATCGATAACATCATATTCAGGTCCGTTTGTAACAACAACAGTTACATCTTGAGAAGCTGTACAACCATTATTATCAGCAACAACAGTATAAACACTAGTAGCATTAGGACTTACAGTTTGAGTACCAGCAGTTGGATCAGCAAATTTACCCTGAGGAGTCCAAAGGATATCACCTAAACTTGATGAAGCAGTTATCGTTGCATTTTCTCCAGGACAAATTTCATCACCTGAAGCAGTAAGAACAGGAGTATCTGCAACGGTTACAACAATAGTATCAGTATTTGTACAAGTATTACTAATGGCTTCTGCTACATAGGTGTATGTTCCAGCACTTGTAGGTGAAACATCTAAATTTGCATTAGCCATTGTATTAATTTGTACACCGTTTTCATACCAGAAAACAGCTCCTTGTGTATTGGCAGATAAAGTAGTATTCTCACCAAGACAAAGTTCTGTATCGCCTGTAATTTCAACAGGTAAATTACCTAATATTATATCTATACTTGTTGAACCTTCACATCCATTTACATCAACAATGGTAACTGAATAAGTACCTGAAGAAGTAACAGTAGCTGTAGGTGCATTTCCTAATCCTCCAGACCATGTATAACTATCATATACTTCTCCTAAACTTAGTGAAACGGTATCACCTTCACATGCTTCATTAGCTCCTATTATTGTAGGAATTGGATTTGATAATTCTATTACTGTAATAGTATCTGATCCTGTACAAGAACCACTGGTTACAATAACAGAATATTCACCAGGAGCTGGTACTTCAATAGAAGCTGTTGTTTCATTACTATTCCATAAATAAGTGTCAAATGCTATAGGTCCTGCAGTAATTGTAGGATTTTCTCCTTCACAGTAAGTAAGATCTCCCTCTATCTCAACAGGAATGCTACCCAAGTCTTGAACAAATTGAGAAATAACAGCTGTACAACCATATGCATCTGTAACTGTCACAGTATATGAAGCATTTCCACACAATCCTCCAGCAATAGAACCCGTTTGAGAATTAGTATCATCCCAAGCATATGTATATGGACCAAATCCTCCTGAAACAGAAGTGACTAAACTTCCCTGGCAACTTCCACAGAAATCATCATTAGTATCAATTATTTCTATAATAGGACTTGAAACATAAACAGTAACACTATCCTCTAAAGAACAAACTGGTCCAAATTCAATATCATCTAAAGCAAAATCATTACCACCAACGGCTGTATTTAAATTAATAATACAAATTTGAGCATTAGTTTGAGTACCTGAATTCCATTGAGCATTAAATTGATCCCAATCACAAGTATTTGATGTAAGGTCCAAGTTGCCACCAATCAAATCTCCATTAATAGTGAATTGAAGTATAGCAGGGTTGTCAGATACAACAGAAGTCAACCAAGCACTAAAATTGTAATCAGTTGCAGGATCTACAGATACGTTTTGACACCAAACGTTTTGACCAGCAAAACTAGCACCATTTACAACCATCATTTCTCCTGTCCCTGAAGTATGATCTCCACAGACTACAAAGTTATTATGACCTAAACTTGGTGATGTATAGATTCCGTATTCGGCTTCATCTGATAAATCTCCAAATGTTCCTCCATCTCCTAAACTATAATCACTTAAAAATCCTGTATTACCTTGTTCAAATCCACCATTTACAACTAGATTTTCTAATACACTTTGGTAACTAGCATAGTATGTAGTAGTTTCAGTAGGATTAGCAGTAGGATTAGCATTATCTGTTAAATCTAATCCTGTAGAAGGTGTCCACGTATATGTACCAACCCCACCAGTTGCAGATAATTGAATTAGATCTCCTGGACAAATGGTATCATGATCAACTGTTAAAACGATTGAAGATGTTTGATTAACAGTTGCGGAAATTTCAGCAGTACAGCCACCTGCATCTGTTATAGTCGCAGTATAAGTGCCTACATCAAGATTCGTAGCAGAAGATCCTTGAGAAACATTGTTCGTCCATTCATAATTATATGGTGATGTTCCTCCTGTTACATCTAAGTTTATATATCCATTGGTTGTACCAGAACATGTTACATCACCAGTACCTAAAATAGTTGGCATTGGCGCATTACCTGCACTTACAGTTACAGTATTAGAACCAGTACATCCATTAGCATCTGTTACAATAACTGTATAATCACCTGCAGTAGAAACATTTATGGTTTGAGTAGTTTCACCAGTTGGTAACCATTGATATGAGTCATAAGTATCTGTGGACAAATCAGTATTAGTACAAACTTCCAAACTACCTGTAATGGTAGGCGTAAAGGGATCAATAACATTTATAGTCACTTGATCAGTAGATGTACATCCACTAATAGTATTAGTTACTTCTAAACTGTATGTTGTAGTCATTGAAGGAGAAGCAATAGGATTAGCTGGATCTGTTAAATCTAAACTTCCATCTGGTGTCCATACATAAGTGGCATCAGGGTCTGCTACTCCTCCTAAAGGAATCGAAACTCCAGAACAAATAGTTGCATCTGGAATAATAACATAATTAGCCGCTTGACCAGCAGATACATTAACAGTAACTTCACCTGTTAATGTACATTCTGGTGTAGTCATCGTAACAGTATAAGTGGTCGTTGTTGTTGGTGTTGCAGTTGGATTTGGACAATCGGTACAACTTAAACTATCAGTAGGTGACCAAGACCAAATGGCATCAGACGAATTAGAATTAACTTCTAATTCTGCAGATTCACCATCACATATTGAAACATCTGGAATATCAGATAAATCAAATACTTCTACTGTAATTTCAATAGTATCTGTACCACAAATTCCTTCACCAATTACTTGATAAGTTGTTGTTTCAGTTGGTCCAGCAATAGGGTTTGAACAATCTGTACAGTTTAAACCTGTAGCAGGAGACCATTCAATAGAAATATCAGCACCTGTTACGTCTAATTGAACTGCTTGGCCTACACAAATTGATGTATCTTGAAGATTAGATGTTAAAGGACCGCTACTTTCTGATTCAAATAAACCTGAAGTAGAGCCACTAAAATCTATACTTAAACCATCTTCAAATGCTCCCACACTCCAGAAGTTTAACAATACTAAATAAACTTCACCTTCAAGAACTGGAATACCAGGAGCAAAATCATCAGAGGGATTGTCATCATTGTTATCAGTAACTGGACTACCATCTTCTGGATTGATATTTGCTAATCCTGTTACATCATCTACTTCACCTCCTGCATATGAACATCGAATGGGGGTATCTAAAACACCATTACAGAAGTCATCTGGATTACTACCATTTAATGGTCCCCAGACTAAGAAGTCTACATCAATGAATTGCCCTTGGGCACTTGGAGGATTTTGTATTAAGAATTCAAAATTACCATCTGATTGTGCTTCAAAATAATAATAGTAAAAAACCTCATCTCCAGTGCCAAACCAACAAGTGTTATTAACATCAAAGGTTACTTGACCAGGAGGTGGATTTGGGAAAAATATTATTTCATCAGTACCTGCTCCTGATGCGCAACCACTGACTTCTGCTGCTCCTTCAGGTTGTGAAGGTTCAAAAATATCATTAGGTATTTCACAGGGAGCAGCTGAACAACTCCAATTTAATTCAAAACCTCCATTCTCAACGGAACCATCTGAAGTAAAGGTTATATCTATACAATTATCAAAATATAGTGTAGTAAAAGCACTTCCTGTTCCTGTAGCAAAACCGTCAAAATTTCCTCCTGAATTTATATTTACACAAGGATCGGAGTTTGTACCACCAGATGGTGTAATTGATAAACCATCAAAACCAGATTCTATATCAACTTCAATCATTTCTACAATAATGCACTGAAATGGGTCATTAGGGCATATTTGAGCAGTAATATTCTCACCACTCATATAATCATTGTCAGGACCACCGGTATCAAATAATGTTCCTGAACAACTGGTGTATATTTCACCATTTTCGATATTGTTATTTACTGGGGCTACATATTCTTCTAAACAAAACTCAAAGGCACCTTCATTAGAACCTGCAGTATCAGACCAATCACTTATTAAAACATAATATGTGAAATTAGGTATAAAGTTAGAAGCTGGAATAGTTAATGAAGTTGTATTGATCCCTATTGGTGCTTCAGAACATGCCATAGCTTCTAAAACTGTACAATTACCTCTAACAACAGTAATTCTAGGCATATTCATAGGTCCAATGGCTCCATCAGCAATCCCAGTTACGGTTAAGGTAACCTCGAATGGTGTAGCTGAAGTTGTAAAAGAGAACCAAATATCTCTATCAGTTCCATTACAAGTAAGTCCTAATGGATTAAAATTTACTTGAGCATTATCTTGAGAATAGCCTACATTATTATAGGTTCCACAAGATAGGGATGTGTAAGGAATTGGAATGGCATCTGCGCAATCTTCTCCTTGTGCATAAATTTTACTACTACTAAATACGAGTAAAATACTAAGTATTAAAAATTGAATTTTCATTGTCTGCATTAATTTTCTGTTGACAATTAGTATGAAATTGAATTCGTACGGGCTAGAATGATAAATTAAAGTAGTAAAAATGGTTAAAAATCTTGAAAAATAGACCATTTCAGAACATGAAAAAATAAGATAATGTGTCTTTGTGTCAAAAAAACACAAAAAAAGCGAATGTTGTATGAACATTCGCTTTTTTTAAACAAATTTAATTATGAAAATTATCGCAATAAGGCAATATCTCCTTTTTTAATTTCTTCTGTCCCATCTGCATATTTAATTTTAATAAACCATACATAAATATCAGAAGGTAATTCTTTTCCATTTAATCGTCCATCCCAAGGCGATGAAATATCTTCATGAACAAGTTCTCCCCATCTATCAAATATTTTAAATTCTATTATCTCAATCGCAAAATTATTATACACAGGATAGAATGAATCATTCATTTCATCTGCATTCGGTGTAAATACATTTGGAATTTCTAATTCAACATAACTTACAAAGATTGTAATCTGACTAGTAAAAGGACATCCTTCAGGGCTTAAACCATTTAAAGTATAAGTTGTAGTTTCTGAGGGAGTAACAGTTACAATCTCAGAATTAGAAATGATTTCTCCTAAATTATTTTGCCATTCGAATGTAGAACCACTAGGTATGCCACTAGGAGTTAAGATAACTTCTTCTCCTGCTAGAATTTCTGTTGAAGGAGTAGCATTTATTGATACATTATTAACAGGTAAAACATTAACAGTAGCTATAATAGAAGTTACACAATTATCTACTACATAAGTTACAGTATATGAAGTAGTACTAGATGGTGAGGTTTGGAATGTATCTCCTGTTCCCACAACATTATTTTGCCAATCTATCCAATTAAATTCACCCCCAGGATCTCCAGTCAATGTTGCAATTAATGTTGCTTCTTCTCCTGGACAAATAGTAGGTTCGTTAACAGTAAAGCCAGTTTCTGCTATTGAAATGGTTACAGATTCATTAGCAACACAATCACCATTGGATGCAATAAGATTATATGTTGTAGTGGTTGTAGGACTTGCAACAGGATTACCAGAATTAGGATTGTCTAAAGTTGTAGTAGGTGTCCAATTATAAGTCGTATTCGGATCTGTAATATCTCCCAAAGAGATAGACTCTCCATTACAAATGGTAGAGTTATCAATTAAATTAAAGATTGGACTCGGTAATACAGTTACTATAACTTCATCTTCTGCGATACAACCATTGTTATCTGCTATTACAATATAAGATGTCGTGGCATTTGGACTAACGGATTGGTTAGGTGCTGAAGGATCAGTAAATTCTTCTTCTGGAGTCCATAATATAGTTCCTGTATCTGTTGTTGCATTGATATTTGCTATTTCATTTAAACAAATTTCTGCATCATTTACACTTAAATTTGGTGTTTCATTTACGGTAATGGTAAATGGTTGGGTATTTGTACATTCATTACTTACTGCAGTAACTGAATAGTTAAATATACCTACGCCAGGCGGCATAAAATCAATAAATGCACCATTGCCAATGACATTACCCATGTCATCACTCCAAAATACAGCTCCTTGCGTAATTGCATTAAGCATAACATTCTCTCCAAAGCAAATATTTAAATTACCAGAAAGAAGGATTGGTAGTTCAGAAGCTAGATTAATTGTTACAGTTTCATAAATTTCACAAATACCATTTGTAACAGTAACGGAATAAGTTGTATTAGTATTAGGTGCAACAGTTGGGTTTCCTGTAGTACCTCCTGATACTATTGAATTTGTAGGAGACCAATTATAAGTAAAGTTTTGATTGTATTCTTCAATTCCTAATGTAGTTTGAGAATTATTACAAATAGTAAGATCATCAGATACAGTAATAAAAGGTGTTTCTAAAACTGTAATAATTGAACTTATTCCAACTTGACATCCATTATTATCCGTAGAAGCAACATATTCTGTAGTCTGATTAGGAGTTGCTATTGGATTATTAATATCAGTTCCAGATAATGTTCCATCATTAGGAGTCCATGTGAAATCATTAGATCCTGAAGCAACTAATTGAACACTTTCACCAGAGCATATTGTAGTATCAGATGGTGTTACAATAAAATCAGGAGGCGTGTTAACATCCACAACAAATGAATCTATTGACGTACAAGCGTTATTATTTGTATATAATGAATAAGTAGTTATAGATGATGGTAAATCATCTACCATGTTTGCTCCATTTTGTGCTGGTATTATAGGTAATCCGTTTGCAAGCCATTCATGATTTATTTCTGGGTATAAAGTGCCATTATATAAATTAGTTACAAATATTGATTCTCCTATTGCTGCACAAATATCAATTGTATCTGGATTTGTTACATTAATACTTTGAGTTGGTATAGAAACATCTAAATTAAATAAGGGTAACGAATCGATTTGAATGGTTACTTCATCAGAATTAACACAAGCTCCTATCGATATTGTGGCTGTATAGGTTGCTGTTTCATTTGGCGAAACTTGTATAGTAGGTCCATTACCAATAGATATACCTGAATCATCAGTCCAAACAATGGTGTTTGGATCAGCAATAGATGTGGCTTCTAATATTACACTATTTAATGCATTGTTACATTGATAAATGGTGTCTGGGCCTAAAATGTCAATTGTAGCTGGAAATACTTCTATAGTAACACTTTGTGTATCTGTACAAACACCATTCAAACTATTGGAAATTACGGTATAAGTAGTAGTGGTAACTGGTGTAGCATTTGGAGTAGAAGATGTACCATCATCTAATGAATCATCTGGGGTCCATTGATGTGTTGTTACAGCACTACCAGTACCAGTAGCTATTGTGGATAATTGTATAGAACTACCTTCACAAATTTGAGTATCTGCAATTAAATCAGGAGATGTAAATGGATCTACTGTGACTAATACCTCTGTGCTTTCTGAACAACCCCCAGCAGTAACTGTTGCCGTATAAATAATAGTTTGATTAGGAGTTGCTATAGGATTCGCACAATCAATACAACTTAATCCTGTCGCTGGTGACCAGGTAATACCAATATTATTAGTATTTGAAGTAGATAATAATTGAGTAGATTCCCCCTCACAAATAAATGGGGCAGGTGAAGTTATTGCAATTGTAGGATCAATGATTTGGATATAAGAGGAATCCATATCGATACAATTTGTATTACCATTTACAATTCCAGAAACAAAAATAGTTCCTGATTGAGAAGGAGTAAGAGTTGGTTCACTTAAATTAGGATTATCTATTTCACTTGGAATAGGCCAACCCCAAGTATAGTCAGTTGCTCCACTAACTCCTAATTGTACACTTGTTCCAGAACATACAAAAAATGTGTCCTGAGATGTTTCAATATCAGTTTCGTCATATATTAATATAGGAATAGAGTTATAAGTAACAGTATCACATTGGAATACAGCAAATAAATCAATGATAAGAGTATCTATGCCTTCTGCAATACCATCATTTGTAGGTTCGAAAGGAATTGAAAAAGTTGTGGTACCTGGTAAAGCAACTAAAGAATCAGGTATCGCATCTACTAAATCTAAATTCTCATCTGCCGTTCCACTTAATCCTAAATAATATATAAATGTATCTGGATTAGGATTTTCAATAGTTGCATTAATGATATCACTACCATCGGAACAACCTTCAACAAGAATATTTTCTCCATTAACAGTACTAATTGAAAAATCTAAATTAATTTGAGGTAAACCCGCACTTAAATCACCTATAAAAACACCAGAATCATAAGATGAATCACTTCTATCTGCTATAGCTAATTTTAAATGATAATAATTACATGGAATTACTTCAGCACTTGCAGTAAGAACTGTTGTGTATCCACCATAAGGTAGGCTTAAGCCGCCAGCATTATTGTTATAAATAATATCTCCAGTTGCAGGATCAGTTGGTCCACCAAAGCCAGCAACAGAACCATCATTTACAGTATTAATAGAAACTTCTGTAATATCATCTTCTAATACAGCTATATTAGTATTATCAGCTAATCCTGGACCAGAAATTAAAAAAGCAAATATATCATTGAAAGCAGTTCCAACAAAGCCAGGATATTCTTCAGAACCAAAAACATATTGAAATTCTAATTCATCAGTGGCAGCATAAACATCAAATTCCAATATACAAGCATCATTGGATAATGCATTGTTTGTCAAATCCGCATCATTTAATGAAATGGAATCTAAATCAGCATCACCAGGAGCACCTAGAATTGTACTTGCAAAAAATGCTTCATTGTTTTCGATATCTTCAACATTACCAGTAGAAAGTATTACACCATTTGGTAAACCCATAACTTCTAATTGGGTGTTTCCAGGAGAAGTATATGAACCATAAGCCCCGTCTGGGCAATTTAATATTGGGTTTTCAACAAGAACTTGAGGAGAAGATAAAGCGTCTACTAAATCATCAACAGTTACATTAGTATTGACATCAATGGGCGCTAAAATTGTACATTCATCTGTGGTACATTCCCATGATAATTCAAAACCTGCATTTTCAATTGAACCATCAGATATAAATTCTATAGTTAAAGAACCTGAAGCAACTTGAACTTCAATATTCGCCCCAGTTCCAGTAAGTGATTGTACTTGTGGTGCCGCAGTTGATGTTCCATCATAAAAGTTTAAAAAGTCACTAAAATTTTCTAAATCATAGAAGTTAATTGTGGCAACAATACATTGATTGAAAGTACTTGGAGTTATCGTGAATACACAATTCTCATTGGAACTATAATTTCCGCTATCACCACCTGAATCATAAATTGTACCAGTACAATCAGAAATTGTAGAAGGTGAGTCAGCACAAATGTCAGCTGGCGGGACGTATTCCTCTAAACATATTTCAAAAGAACCTTCATTTGTACCAGCAGTACTTGACCAATCACTAACAAGAATATAATATGTGAAGTTAGGGATAAAACTAGCGGCATCTATATTTAATTGAACAGTATTACTACCTAGTGGAGCATCTGCACAATCAGCTGCTTCAAATATGGTACAAGCAGCACCTCTAATAAATGTAATCCTTGGTTGAACCATTGCAGGATTAACTCCATCTGTAATACCTGTAACAGTGAGTTGAAGGCTAGTAGGAGATGCAGGTGTTGTAAATTCGAACCAAACTTCTCGATCAGTAGGGTTACATGATAAACCAATTGGAGCAAAATTAACGGTGGAAACATTTTGATTTGCTCCTACATTATTATATATAGAACAATCACCAATGTTGATATTCAATGAATTTGCGCAATCATCATTTGCTGGTTGTGCAAATAAATGAAGACATGAAAAAAGTAAAACAATACTATATAAATATTTCATGATTGAAAATTTTCGTTCCTGTTCCTTAAAAATGGATTAAAAATAATAAAGTTTGTTAAAAAGATAATACATCGCAATAATTATTTATCTAAAAGGAAAATTATAGACTTTAACTAATTGCAATTATCTAATTGAGATTTAACTTGACTAATTGTAGTTTCTTTAAATTGTGGGTACCATTTGTAGTTAATAAAATTAATGATATTACAAATGTCATTTTCAGTTAAGTTCTTTATTCCAATCATTTCAGAAGAATATTGAACTTGGTTTACTTGAATTGTATCTTTTAACCCATGTTTTATGATACAAGGTATACTACTTTGATTATTCAGCCAATAATCAGCTGAAGAAATAGGAGGGTACAATTGAGCTAAACCTTTCCCATCTACCTGATGACAATTTACACAATATTTGAGGTATAATTCTTCGCCTTGTTTATATTTTGCATTGTAGCATGAGAATAAGAAGCAAAAGATTAGAATATATAAAACTTGATAAGTAATTTTCATAGGAATAAAATAAAAGTAATTAAATGATAAATATAGGTTTAACCTAAGATTTACTCTTGTTTTCTTCATTAGAATAAATATTTTTAAAAAGTTTTGTTAGACTCTTGCATATTAAAAAGAAGTAATAGTATATTTGCGTCCCGGTATAAAAGGCATGGTAGCTCAGCTGGTTAGAGCGCAGGATTCATAATCCTGAGGTCGGGAGTTCAAGTCTCCCTCATGCTACAAAATCACTTTTTAAATTTTTTTTAAAAAAAATTAGAAAAAAAGTGAAAAATGCTTGGATTACTAAATAATCATAGTAACTTTGCACTCGCTAACAAAATAACTGTTAACAAATGAGTTGATAGATTAAGCAGAAAAAAATAAATAATAGTTACTCCAGGTTTGAAGGAGTAAAATTATAAAGAGTTCATTGACACTTAGGCGATAGCGATATCAAGAATAAA
>JAHDFV010000339.1 GCA_020627985.1 Saprospiraceae bacterium | reverse complement strand
CATTTCATTAGCTAATGTAGGAGTCCAAACCTCGAATGATGCATTTACAGGACCGTCATAACATCCATTGTCTCCAATTTCTAAAGATAATGATGTGCTACCTATATTATCACAATATTCAAAAGTGGTGTTAACCGACATATTATCCGCAACAGTTCCGTTTCCTCCCCATCCTGATCCACCATCTAAAGACCAACCTGTATTATTGAGGTTGTGTGTTGGAGCATTACAAAAATTTGAAGGCGGAGCATCAAATGCAGCATCCGGACCACAAACGTTATTTATTATTACATCAATACAGTTTGGACTATCACAACCAGCGTTAAGACACCATGCGCCAGATTCTCCATCAGCAGAAGCCTGCATACAAAAAGTTTTTGTCAAAGTCTGAGGTGTACTATTTGTTGGGCAAAAGGTTAGCTCAAAAATAAAAGGACCTGGACAATTATTGGTACAACATACTCCCCAATTATTTCCTGGATTGCCATCATTTTGGACAGTAGGATCTAAAATAGCTGCACTCGGATTTGGAGGATTTAAAATATATGATCCAGGAGAACATGCTCCAGTTCCACCATCATTTATACCATTATTTCCAAATTCAGTTTCATCAGAATCACAAACTCCTGTACATCCTGAGTTATTGCTCCATGTCGCTGTACACATCGCAGAACCTCCAATATCTATTGCAATTTCATTTGGTCCTGAAGTTAAATCTGAACCATCAAAGTAATAACCTGCTCCATAGCTACTTCCACTACATTCACCAGTCAAGCCATCCACAAATATCCAATCAGGATCTGGAGGATTTGTATTAAAAGAGTCCCAATCAGAAGCTTCTGTTACAGAAATTCCATGAATCCAGTTTTGGTCAGATCCAGGTTGCCAATCAAAATCATATTCTAAAAATATGGTTATAGGTCCACAACCATCTGCATTTACTTCCATTGTACCATCTCCTCCTAAATCTCCTGTAGCCGTATCATCAATAGGGGTACAATTATTACATGTAGTAATTGTTGCATTAGTATTCTCTTGTCCACATTGACCAGTTCCTTCACAACCTGGCCCACCCATTCCAAAAGAACAATGACACATTAATGAAAGAAATATAATTGAGTATAGAATTAAGTTTTTCATATCTCTTATTTAAAAAGTAAAATGATTTGGTTAGTATTAATCGAAGGAGCTATTTCTGCAATAATTTCCTTCATCATACCTTTATCTGGAGTTACTTTTATAATCAAGCATTGACCATCCCATGTTGCATCAGGTACATACAACGGTATTCCACTAGGCATTATCCTTCGTTGAGATGAATGATCTTTATCTTGAATATTAATAAGTCGGTCGGTATATAAAGATTTATCAATACATGAATGCAAGAATAAGTCTCCATCTTTTTGAGTAACATCAAAAGAGTAACTCGTGGACTGTGCTATTACATATGATCCTATAAAGAGAAAAAGCGATAGTGTTAGTAAAATTCTATTCATTATTAATGGCATTATACTTTGTTCGTAATAAATTATATCGTTTGTAGGATAACTGTTCCATAAATGGTTTATCATCACTAAAGAAGTTATCCGTTTTTACTTTTCTTAAAAAGCTATTATTGTCTAAATTTAGTTTTATATCATTACATACCTTATACTTTGAACAACAAGGGCTTAGTTCAGACAAATTGGTGTTAAAACTATTTGAAGGATTCTTTGTTGCAAGTATTATTTTCTCATGTGCTACTGAATTCAAAGAGTTTACATTATTTGGATTTCCGCTATAAAACTCTTTTATTAATCTTGTTTGAAATCCAATTTTCATTAAGCCATTTGATACGTGTTCTAATGTATGAGCGTATTCAGGATCAGTAAAATCAATAAGATTAATTATAAGGTAACCATTCTCATTTAGACTATCGTAGTAGATTTGTGATGCTTCTATCGTAAACAAGTGGTTAGGTTGAATTTCTGACGCTGAAACATCTAGAATTATAAGATCATAAGTTTCTTTATTGGAAGCTAAGTAATGACGCCCATCGTTTTCTACAAATTGATAATCATAGTTATCCATATGAAAGAATTCTTTAGCGATAAAATCTGTTCTCTTATCAATATCAACTGCTTTAATCTGCTTATATCCAAGATTGGAGATTTCTTTGATTAAATTTCCACTAGCCATTCCGATTACTAAGGCATTGTTTCTCTCAAGAACTGGTTTCAAACTTGCAGTAGTAGAAATTATGTGTGTATATCCTAATAAAGAATTATTCTCATTCAAGTCTGAAAGGCTTTGTACTGACGAATTATTTAATATACCTCTGGCTCCTTCACTTTGCATAACCTCTAACCTTCCAAAAGCATTATCATTTGAGTATAATAATTCTTTTCCTATTGGTAAATAATTACTTCTGATATCAAAAGCAAATGTTGCGTATGATCCAAATAATAAGAGAAGTAAAGTGATTAATGGGATTATTATGTTTTTAATAATTTTGAACCCTAAAAACAAATTTATTAGTAAACAAATCGAGGCAACTAATAAGCAAGTAAATTTTATTCCAATAGTAGGTACAAGAAAAAGACCAATCAAAAATGTTCCGAATACACCACCAAGTGTTGAAATTGAATAAACGTTACCGGATGATTTCCCTGCACTTAAATCTTCTTTAGCGAGTGTTTCAATTATTATTGGACTAGTTGCTCCTAGTAAACATAATGGAATTGCTATTAAAAAAACGGTCGTAGCCAAAGATCCAAAAATTAAGTTTGTTTTTATCAATGATCCAACTAATAAGTAATTAATAAAAGGCATTGATATTAACCATAAACTTACCATTGAAATAAAAATTGGAATTCTACGAACCACATTACTATTACTAGATATTCTTCCACCAATATAATATCCTATCAGTAAGGAAAATAATGTAACTCCCAGTACAGAAGTAAGAACATATATAGAATTTCCGAAATGTGGTTGAATTAATCTTACCGATAATAATTCTACTGCCATCACCAATAGTCCTTCAATAAATGCTAATATGTACAATTGTTTATCCATCAATCAACATATAGATTTTTAGTGTAATAATCATTGTATGCTACTTTCCAGCTTTTAGCAGGTTTTGCATAAAGTTTTGCCAATTTGGGGTTGTTGTCTCTTAGCGACTCAGCTTCAAATATGTTTATGCTATTTTGGTCAACTTTTAAGTCATTTAAATAATTAAATGGTCTAACACCCGGCTCTTTATATGAAGCATTTGAAAAATCATGATATTTATCACTTGCAATAAATAGTAGATTTCTGTTTTCTTCATCTCCAGGTGTAGCAATTATTTCTGTCTTGAATCCAGCATCCAGTAGAGTTTTGTATACTGATCTACTAGAATAACCCATTTCACCACTTAAAAAACCGTAAAAATTGATCAATAAAAGGCCTTCTGGATTTAGTTTGTCTTTTACATCCATGAATGCTTCTTTTGTTAACAAATGCTCTGGAGCTGATTCACTTAAGAAAGTATCAAAAATGATAATATCATATTTTTCAGGCATAGTCTTTATATGATGTCTTGCATCATCTGTATGCACTTTTAATGATTGATCAATATTGAAATATTTTTTGCAGTAGTATTCCATTCTTTTATCCAATTCTACTACATCATATTCAAACTGCAAACGACTCAATTGCTTTACAATCGTACCGCCACCTAATCCACATAACAATGCTTTTGAGTCTTTAGGATAAATAGATAAAATAGTAGGAATTATATTTGACCAAGCCCAAATACTGGAATTTTCTGGATCTTCGGTATCCATAAAAGATTGCATAGTATTGTTTACCATTACACCACGTCCAATATCTCCAGGTCTACCATACCATTCTGCATAATGCTCTACTATTTTAATATTTCCTAATAATCCATCACTTTCTTCTAATACCACAAACCTTGGATTATACTTTTTACTTGAAAACGAGGTCAACAAAAAGCTCCCAAAAAGCAACAAAACCAAAGGAGCGGTTTGAGCAACCGATTTATTTAACAACACTAATAATGTTGCGATCCCAACCAATAAACCATTTAAAA
>JAHDFV010000338.1 GCA_020627985.1 Saprospiraceae bacterium | reverse complement strand
CAAAAGGAAAAATATTAATTGCTATTTGCGGAGATGGTGAAGAACAAAATCCACAGGCTTGGTTTTCTATGGCTGGTGCTAAAAGAAAAAGAGCTAAAGAAGCAGGTGCTTTGGGTTTAATTGAAATTTATCAAAATGCACAATTGCCTTGGAAATTTTTAACTTCATTTGCTATGCGAACTTCTATGGTATTAGATGAAGGAGGAGATGAAGTCTCTGATTTTCAACATTTATGGATGAGTACTACTGATGAAAAAGCAGTAACAACCATTAAAAAAGGAAAAGGAAAAATGAGTATTATCGTAAAAGGTTCTAATGTAGATCGTTTTACGTCACCAAATGTTGTGGGTTGGTTAGAAGGGACTGATCCGAAATTAAAAGATGAGTTTGTCATTTATTCTGCTCACTATGATCATATCGGAATTGGAGTTCCTGATGCTGAAGGTGATTCTATTTTTAATGGAACAAGAGATAATGCTATTGGTACATCTGGTGTTTTAGCTGCTGTTGAAAATATCGCAAAATATCCAACGAAACGCTCTGCTTTATTTATTTTATTTACTGCTGAAGAAAAAGGACTTTTAGGATCTAAATGGTTTGTAGAACATTCACCAATTCCTTTAGATAAAATTGCATATTGTTTTAATATTGATAATGCAGGATATAATAATACTGAATTGGTTACTGTTTTTGGTTTAGGTAGAACCACCGCAGGAAAGCACATGATTAATGCTTGTAAAGAATTTGGATTAAGAGCCATTGATGATCCTGCTCCTGAACAAAATTTATTTGATCGTTCTGATAATGTAAATTTTGCAGCGAAAGGAATTCCTGCTCCAACTTTTAGTATGGGTTTTGATGCTTTTGATGATCGTATTTTTAAATATTATCACCAAGCAAATGATAACCCTGATTCTGTAGACTACGCATATATATTAAAGTATGTTCAATCCTTTATTATGTCTGGTCGTTTAATTGCTAATGATCCTGCAAAACCTTTTTGGACGGAAGGGGATAAATATTATGATGCTGGGGTAGAATTGTATGGGAAGTAGAATTATTATTAAATAATTACATCATATAAAAAGGCTCATTTAAATTATTTAAATGAGCCTTTTTATTAGTCTAAATCACTGAAGGACTTTTAACTTTTTCGCAATTGTTTATTTATTCTTTACCCTAAATCCCTAAAGGGACTTTTATTTATTTGAAGTCCCTTTAGGAATTTAGGGTTTAAAAACATTAGTATATAATTTTCTGAATTTAATTTCCCTATTTTTTATTTCGAACAAAAAGCGAATTATTTTGCAATTATTTTTCTATTCACCCTAAATCCCTAAAGGGACTTTTATTTTTTTGAAGTCCCTTTAGGGATTTAGGGTGTAAGTAAGACCTTTGAAACATGAAAATTATTTTTCTAAAAATCTAGGTACCCTCCTATGCTTTGTTCCCTGCTCATAAGCATAAGCCAAATTAATTAATTTCTTTTCTGTCCAAGCAGCACCGAAGAAAGAAATGCCTACTGGTAGTTCATCAATAAAGCCCATAGGAACGGTGATACTTGGATAACCCGATATTGCAGCAGGAGAACTAGAAAAAACAGCATTTTCATATGAATCACCTTTTACTAAATCTATTTCCCAAGCTGGGCTTCCTGTTGGTGTAATGATCGCATCTAAATTATATTTTTTCATGATTTTATCTATGCCGTTTTTTCTACTTTGGTCTATCATTTTGGCTAAAACTATTTTATATTCTTCTTCGTTTAAATCTCCTTTTGCTTGAGCTTCTTTTAAAATGGCATGATCAAAATATTGCATTGTAGTAGAATCAGAAAAAGTTTTTTCGATTAAATCTTCTAATGATTTTACTTTGGCATCTTTTCCTAGAGAATTAAAATATTTATTTAATCCATCTTTAAATTCATATAATAAAACTTGATAGGAAGGAATATTCAAATTTTCTTCCGATATTTTATCAATTGCAATAATTTCTACTCCTTCTTTTTCTAGGTGTGAAATAGCTTGATGCATTAATTGATCTACTGCTTCATTTTTACCCATTGGTTCTAGAAACAAACCCATTTTTTTTCCTTTTAAATAATCCGTTCTTAAATTTTTATAAAAGTTAGCGGGTAGATATTTTAGGCTCGGTCTTGTTTTAAAATCATTAGGATCAACTCCAGTTAATACAGATAAAACTATTGCTGCATCTTCAACTGTTCTTGCCATTGGGCCAGCGGTATCTTGTGTTTCTGAAATTGGAATAATTCCAGCTCTACTCACCAATCCAACGGTTGGTTTTATTCCTACAATTCCATTATGATTCGATGGACACATAATAGAACCATTCGTTTCTGTTCCTATAGCAACTACGCATAAATTTGCAGAAACGGCTACGCCAGATCCTGCACTTGAACCACAGGGATTGCAATTTAATTTGTAAGGATTTTTAGTTTGTCCTCCAAGTGCCGACCAACCACTCGAAGAAAAAGAACTGTGGAAATTAGCCCATTCCGATAGATTCGTTTTGCCTAAAATAATGGCTCCATTTTCTACAAGCTTTTTAGTAACCCAACTGTCTTCCAAAGGAATAGAATTTTTCAAGGGAATGGCACCAGCAGTAGTAGGCATATCTTTGGTATTAATATTATCTTTTAATAAAATAGGGATTCCATGAAGTGGACCTCTGTTTTTTCCATCTTTAAATTCTTGATCTAATTGTTTCGCTTGTTCAATTACATTAGGGTTTAAGTGAATAATCGAATTTAGTTTAGGCCCTTTTTGATCTAAACTATCGATTCGATTTAAATAAGCTTGCGTTAAATCTGATATTGTATAAACTCCATTTTTAAAAGCTTGTTGAATTTCTTTTATCGTGAGTTCTTCTAAATTAATATGTACCATATTTTTCAGATTGTTAGAATTTGTTGTAGTATTACATCCTAGGGAATTGATTAATATAAAATAAATCAAAACGAGTTTCATTCTTGCTATCATGATTATTCTCTTAAGTTCGTATCTTAGTATGAAGCTAAAACAATTTGATAAAATATGCCCTTAATTAAAGTACTATTTATTTTTGCCTTTATTGGTGTTTTATTGTATTCTTTATTTCGTTATAAAAATAAATGGCTAGCTCCAAAAGAATCTTTTCCAGAAGAATGGAAGAAAATTTTAAAAGCTAATGTTTTCTTTTATGCTCAGTTAAATCATGAAGAAAAAGAATTATTTGAATATAAAGTTCAAGAATTTTTATTGAATTGTAAAATTACTGGAGTAGAAACAACAGCAGAATTATTAGATCGATTACTTATTGCTTCAAGTGCAGTAATTCCTATTTTTGCTTTCCCTGAATGGAAGTATAAAAATTTAAATGAAGTCCTTTTATATCCAGGTTCTTTTAATCATGATTTTGATACCAAAGGAAAAGGTAGAAATATTTTAGGAATGGTTGGTACAGGTTATATGAAAGATAAAATGATTTTATCTAAAATAGCTTTGCGGCATGGTTTTAAAAATGAAAAAGATAAAAAGAATGTAGCCATTCATGAATTTGTACATTTAATAGATGGGATGGATGGTGAAATAGATGGAATCCCTATGGTATTATTAGAGAAACAATATATGATTCCGTGGTTGGATATGATTGAAAGAAAAATTGAAGATATCGTAAAAAGAAAAAGTGATATTCATCCTTATGCTAAGACAAGTCGAATCGAATTTTTTGCAGTGATTGGAGAATATTTTTTTGAACGACCATATCTATTAAAAAAGAAGCATCCTAAATTATATGAAATTTTAGAAGAAATCTTTGATCAGGATTTGAGTGCTAAAAAAAGATGGATTAAGAAATAAAAAAAGCTCCAATGAAATTGGAGCTTTTTCTTAATAGAAATGATTATTCTTCTTGATTTAATTTTTTAACCATTGTTAAGATAGTGGCAATGGCACAAGTTTCACCTGTTTCATCATAGACATCTACTAAGAATCGAACGATTCCTTTTGCAGGTTCATCTTCTCGTTTTTCTTGATTTAATTTTTCTTTTACAGTGAATTTAACACCAAGCGTCATTCCTGGATAAACG
>JAHDFV010000337.1 GCA_020627985.1 Saprospiraceae bacterium | reverse complement strand
ATTAAAATGTCTTTCCCAATCATTGATTCTAAATCATTTATAATTTTATTAAAAACTGTTGAAAAGGTACAATTAATTTAAACCAAGAATTCTATCCATTTTGTCTATAATTTTGTAATCAGTGTTAAGCACTTAGGAAAATTAATTTAATCATTACAAAAAAACAATTATGGCAAGAATGAAAAGTGGGTTAAAAGTTACCCGAGGAAAATTAGGGGATCATTTTTTTAGGCAGCAAGTTGTCAAAGAAAAAGGGAGATATGTTAGAAGAACAATTGTAGCTACCTTACCAGAATCCAATCCTAGTAATACAGCTAAGCAATCGAATCAAAGATCTAAATTTAGATTAATTCAACAAATTGCATCCGCATTATCATCTAAAAAAATATTATCCAATTTTTATTCTACTGGTTCATTACTTGGAGGTTATCAGGGATTTATTAGAGACCATTTAACGAATGATAAAGCAATCCATGTATCAGGTGGTGAGAACTTTGTTGATTGGATTCCGATAACCCTTTAATTAACATTAGTTATGGAAGAGTCCTTTCTAAGCTTGGGCATTCTGATCTTGCATATGAAATATTTAAAAATAATCCTTCATCAATAAAAAAAGAAGATCATTTCTTCCCTTTAAATCTTGCTATTCTACATAGTCATTATGAAGCTCCTATTATGGAAAAAATGGATTCAGAATATTATAAAGATGCTTTGAATTATAGTTATTTTCTTAGAGGGCTTAAACAGAAATTAATTAAAAATAAAGTGGATAGATTGATTTCTAATTTATTGTTTTTTGAATTGCCATCTGGTGAAGAATTATTAAAAACATCTGCAAGTCTTAATCATAAACTTTTAAATATCAGAGGATGGCTTTCGCCATCTGAATCCTCTATACTTTATTATTTCGCTAGTAAGATTTCTAAGAATAATTTAATCGTTGAAATTGGTTCTTTCTATGGAAGATCTACAATATGCCTTGGCTTAGGTTCGGTAGTTGGTAGAAATTCTAAAATAATTGCAGTAGACCCGCACATTGGAATCGATTCTTATAATTCCTCAGATTCATATTCTGAGTTAAGTAAGAATTTAAAAAATTTCAAGCTTGATAATGTTTCTATTTTAAGAGAAGAATCATTGATTGCTGCTAAAAACCATAAAGAGTCAAATATTGGCCTTTTGTTTATTGATGCATTACATGATTATGACAATGTAAAAGCTGATTTTTGGAATTGGGAAAATTTAATTGTTAAAGATGGGTATATTCTTTTTCATGATGCGATGCTTCTGGGAGTAAACGAATTTTTGATTGAATTACTGAATGATAAGAAACTTAAATACCAGGCTTTAGGTTTCAGAGACTCTATTCTTGTATTAAAGAAAATGACTCCTAATATTGAAGTTAATATTGAAATTGCAAAAATGCTTGAAGAATATGGAGGATACCATAAACAATGGATAAAAGATGATAAAGATTCAATAATATGGAGAATAAAATATTTATTGGGAGATACTGAAAGTATTCCAAATACCATTAAAGCTATTTAAATTTTAATAAAGATACTTAGAGTATACTCTTTTCAATAAAACAGCTTTAATTTAACCATAAACACTGATCAATTAGCAATTAATCGTTTGATATTGAATTGCACTTTTGATGCCTAAACCTTCACTTACGCTAGAAAAATTATCTTTTGATTTTATGGTATTTTCTCCGAATAAATCTTCCATGAACCATTTGATGGGTCTAACTAATGATGAACCTGCAGTCATGAAGACCGTATCTATTTCATTGGGAGATATATTAATGAGTTGAGTTTTAATTTTTGAAAGGTCTTCATTAATAATTTCTTCTTGGTATTCTTTGATATTTACAACCTGTGAAAAGTAGACTTCTTTTTTAGAAAAATTAATATGTGTTTCTTCTGATTTACTTAATCTTATTTTGCGTTTTCTCCTTCTGTATAAACTGAGAATGCTAGATTTTGTTCTACTAATTGAATTAGATTATTGAATTTTGGATCATTGCCAGTAGCTCTTCTAATATAATCCATTCTATTTCTAACTTTTTTATTATCAAAATAATGCATTTGCTCCCAGTCGCACATTTTGATAAAGAAATGCCTTGGAATTTCTAGTTGATTACTAAAATCCCAATATTTTAAACCTCTTCCAAAATGAGGAGAAACTTTGTGCCACATCATTGAATAATCGAAACTATCCCCTCCAATATAAATACCATCTTGTCCAAGGATATCATCAGATCGATTTATTTTATTTCTCTTTTCTGGTCCTAATTTCATTACTGTGAAATCTGAAGTTCCACCTCCGAAATCAGCAATGAGAACTTTTTCTTCTTTATTGATTGATTGTTCATAGGAATATGCAGCAGCAATGGGTTCTAATTCAAAAGATATTTCTTTGAAACCGGCTATTTGAGCTGCTTTAAATAATCTGTCTTGAGCTAATTGATCATTTTCTGGATTAGTATCAAAAACAACTGGTCTTCCTAAAACAACTTTTTTAATATCTAGTCCTAAGTAATTATCTGCATGTTGCTTAAAATAGAATAAGATCAACCCAATCAATTCTTCTATTTCAAAAATTCTACGGTAGATATTAATTTCACTTAATTTAGGTTTGTGCAGTAGTCGTTTTAGGGATTTCATGTATCTCCCTTTGAGCTCATTAGCAGAATGCAGTTCTTTTGATTTTTTGCCTACTTCATATTTTAAGGGATAACCATCTAATAATTCTTCTTGATCGGGAAAATAAAGTAAAGAACTATCAATAAAGTTGTAGATCATTTTTTGGGTTCTGGTATCTACCACTGATATGGCTGTATTACTTGTTCCAAAATCGATACCGTAAACGTAGTTATTATTCATAGATAAATTTGAGCTGGGAAATTGTTCAAGCAATGATTCAACTCAATATCATTCTATTTAGTTCCACAAGTTTAACATAAGTTAGCAGTGAACAGTGAACAGTTAGCAGTTAGCAGTGTACAGTTAGCAGTTTGCAGTTTGCAGTTTGCAGAAATTCTGGGTATTATTTTTATTACACATTGGTTTTACTGGTTTTTTTAAAAGATCTTTTGATAAATATTTTGAATGTTTGAAATGGGATGCTCGAATAAAATGCTCTTTTGAAAAATGTGTATTTTATTTATGCTTCCCATGCGGGTAAGCTGAAGGTGCTGAATGGAATGAATGAGAGAATGAGGACGAAGCTAGCATCTTTTCAAGCCTTTATAGTAGACCTCCGTTGTCTACTAAAAGGCGGATGCGTGGCTACAGGACGAATGATGGAGTGAGAGAAATGATGCTACTGAAGCTTTATGGTGTGGGTAAGGTTTGTGCATGGCTTGCATAAGTGATGTGTAAGGGTGTGCGTAGCACAGATGCGAGGTACGAGCAGCCGAACGAATAGTGAGCCCTGTAACGTAGCGACCCGTAGCTCATTTACTGAATGGAGGAACGGAATGAAGTAGATGTGTGGAGAGTTATGCCTATCACTACTCCAACCTCCAACCATTTCTGAGCTTGATTCTGCTTCGTAATCAACTGGAGTTAGAAATATGGTTCATGAAAATTACAAGATGATAAAATGACTTTTCAATGCTTTATATTCTTTTGTGAATAAGTGAATATCATTATTGAAATATAATTTCCAATCTTCGTTATTTATTTTTTCCGATTTAATTAATTTTTCCAAATTAATAAATGTTTTACGACCTCTATCTTTTGAATTTTCTTTTTTAATTACAGAATGAGTTTTACAGATGAGTGATATAAAATTGGGTAAATGATATGATAATTGTTTAATGATGTCACCGATACCACTATCAAGGCTGAGTGTTTCTTGATTATCTAAAAATAAAATGCTTCCTTTTATTGTTGTATTGTTTACTTTTTTAGTATTCCCCTGGAAGAATAGAATTTTATCTCTGGGAACGAAAACATGGGAATTACCTACTATCGGAAAGCCGATTCCTAACTTGGATTTCATCAAGTAATCTTCTGAAGAAGTGTAGAGTTTCTTTTTTAAAACACTACGAATTTTAGCTTGAAATAATTCCGAATCTTTAATATCGCTT
>JAHDFV010000336.1 GCA_020627985.1 Saprospiraceae bacterium | reverse complement strand
CTTATAATTTACATTATGTTAAGTAATAAATTAAAACATCTTGATTGTCTCTAAAAGAATACTTTTTAGATAAATTTATTTATAATGAAATACTACTCTAAAACATTCTTTAATTAATTTAAACATATAAACTAGCATATTTTAGAATTCTTTTAACTTTACCAAATACTTTTTTTAATAGTCCTTCATTTACGATTCAAGAATTCGAGAATCTACCAGATCAAACTTTTACAATTAATAATATAAAGTATGATGATGTTAAATTGATAAAAGCGACATCTCTAGAAAACATTCCAGGAGTTAATTTTATTTCGGAAGTGCTCTGGAGTAAAAAAAATGGTTTAATTCAATATGAATTAACTGATAGTACCAAATGGCAATTAAAAAAATAAAAAATGAATTATTTATACGCAGCAATATTGGTATTTATTTTAACAAAAAACCTTCGTTCACAAGTGACAAATTTAGATGTTTTTATTCCTGAAAGAATGGAAATTAGGAATATACCAGGTCTAGCAGCCTGTGTAGTAAAGAACCAAGAAATGGTTTGGGCAAATGCGTATGGATTAGCTGATATAGAAAACAATATTCCTGTTACAACAGAAACTCTTTTTACCGTTGCTTCTATTTCTAAATTATTTGTAGCTACAGCAATTATGCAATTGTATGAAGAAGGATTGATTGATTTGAATACGGATATAAATGATTATTTAGATTATGATATTATTAATCCAAATTTTCCCAATGATCCTATTACTGTTCGAATGTTGTTAGAACATAAATCAAGTTTGAAAGATCCAGAAGGGCAAATGTATAATTACCAAAGTCAAGGAGACTACGATTCAGATATCAGTACATTTATTCAAAATATAATTACACCTACAGGAAACAATTATCAAGGTTGGTATTTTTCCGACACGAATAATCCAGGTGCTGTCCAATTGTATTCTAATATTGGTTTCACAATTTTAGCTGTTATAATTGAGCATGTTAAAGATATGCCTTATCACCAATTTGTAAAAGAAAATATTTTCGATCCGCTGTGCATGGATAATACATCTTTCTTTTTTTCTGATTTAGAAAATAATGAAATAGCAAAACCTTATAAATGGGAAAATAATAATCATGTATTATTAGGATATTATGGGATAGCACTCTACCCTTCTGCTTTAATTAAAACCAATGTTTTAGAATTGTCAAAATTTTTAATCGCTTATACAGGTAGAGGAACAATTGATGGAGTGAAAATATTAGAAAGTAGTTCTGTAGATTTATTAACACCTTACGATTTTAGTTTAGATAATTTAGGTTGGTGGAATGGAACGTATTGGACTTTTACATTTCATGCTCCTGATGATGAAGTATGGTTTCATGGTGGATATATGCCTGGAATTAGAACGAGAATGAATTATTATCCAAGTGATTCTACTGGAATTATTATTCTTACAAATGGTGAAGGACAATACTCCCCTATTGAAGATGAATTAGTAAGTGAAATTATAAATTTCAATTCAACTTCACCAGATGAATTAGCTTGTAATTCTACTTCAATATTTAATCCGAATCAAGAAAGAATAAACTTTTTCCCTAATCCTTCTAATGGAATTTTAAAAAGTGAATTTAATAATTTTACGGATTTAAATGTATATGATGTAAATGGGAAAAATATTAAATTTGAAGCGAATGAAAATGAATTAAGAATAGATCAGAAAGGAATTTTTATTGTAGAATTTAAAGTGGAAGGAGAATTATTTTATCAAAAAATATGTGTTCAATAAAATATATCACTTCATAATTTTAATAAGCAATTAAAATCGTTTCTTCAGGTTTGAAACCATCTTTATTATTGGGTTCATTGATATAATTTTTTACTTCAACATTAAATCCATTTTGATTTAATCTTTCTGATAAAACGGGTACAGAATAAATGCGTACATGATCTTTTTGACCATATTCTTTTAATCGCATCTCAGGAGATTGAATAGAATAATCTTCTTTTAAAATAGAGTGAAAAGGTGTTTGAATAATTAATAGTCCTTCAGGTTTTAATATTCTTCTTAATTCTTTTATGGCTTTAACATCATCTTCTATATGTTCTAAAACATGGTAGCAAATAATTAAATCGTATGAATGATCTGCTTCATCAATTTCTAGGATATTTAATTTTTTATCTGCTTCAAATTCATTTTCATAATCTGTTGTAATGTATTCTAATGTTGAATTCGAATTTAATTTATGTCGTAAACTTTTGGGCGGAGAAAAATGGAGAATCTTTTTATGATCGATATTTAACTCATCATATAAAATAGACCATAATCTTCTTGTACGAGGTAAACTACCGCAATTAGGACAGAGTTTTTCGTCTTTAGAAATGGATACAAATTGAGATAATGTAAAAGAGCAAATATTACAAATGTATTGATCTCCCGCATACCTTTTAGCTATCATTTTACGAAAGAATAATTCATTCTTTTGTAAAATAGATTTAGGCAGAATTTTTTTAATTATTTTTTTTGAGAATTCATACATAGAAGAAATATTAAATTTTTATTCAATACTTCTTTCCCAAGGAGTGTTCTCTATTAAATGTAAAACCATTTCATCTAATTGCAATAATGCTTTAGGAGCATGATGATAATTATTGATACTCGTAACATCTCCATTATTAAAACCTAAATCAATTTGAGTTAAAGGAATGCCTTCAACAGGTTTTGTATTTATGGGATATTGAGAAGCAGAATTTTTTAATTGATTTTCTTCAATAAATAACATGAATTCCACTACTTTTTCCCGACCAATAAAGGAAGAATAATATCCAGAACCGAGAGGATAACATTCTGCTTTACATTGATAAAAAGCATATCCTTGATTATTGACAGAAAGTTCAAACTGATCACATTTTGCGATGCAAGGATGTTTAATTATTTTTAGAACATTGTATTTATCTAAAACAATGGGTTTTACAATTTCGGTATCTTTAATTAAATCAGTTTCTATATTATCAGTTGGAATGTTCTCCTCAAGTTTGTTTTCATTTGGAGGCATTACAACAGTGTATTTTGCTCGTTTATTCGTGCAAGCTGAAAAAAGAAATACAATACTGATTATATAAAAAAGAGATTTCAATTTACTTTTTCTTCTTTTTTTGAATTTCTTTTTGTCGTTGTTCTTGAGCTGCTTGTGCTTCTTCAAAAGCTTTGGACAATCGTTCTTGGAAACCGCCTTTTTTCTTGGGTTTGGCTTTAAACCCATCGAGCTCTGCTTGGACTTTATCTTTATTAATAATAAAGTTTTTAGTAATAACCGTTTGAGCAATATTCATTAAATTACTAAAGAACATATAACAAGTCAATCCTGCAGCTAAACTATTAAAGAAGAATAAAAACATAAACGGCATCGCATATTGCATATATTTCATACTAGGATTAGCAGACATATCCAAATGCTTAGAATTATAATAAGTATAAATTAATGTAGTGATTGCCCATAAGATAGTGAATAAACTTAAGTGCGCACCATAGAATGGAATTTCAAACGGTAACCAAGTAAATACATCATATGAAGCTAAATCATCAGCCCATAAAAAACTAGCTTGTCTAAATTCTATAGCTGCTGGGAAGAAACGATATAAGGCAATCCAAATTGGCATTTGTAAAACCATGGGCATACAGCCACCCAAAGGATTTACACCGTGTTGCCGGTATAGCTTCATTTGCTCTACTTGCATTGCTTTAGGATCATCTCCAATCTTCTTTTTTAAAGATTCAAGCTTCGGCTTAATAGCAGCCATCTTTGCTTGAGAGTAAAGCATTTTATACGTCAATGGATACAACAACATTTTTACTAAGAAAGTAACAATGATAATCACAACTCCCATGCTTCCAACGAAAGAAGAAAAGAAACTAAATAAAGGTCGGATGACCCATCTATTAATGGTACCTAAAATACTACGACCAAAAGGTATGATATATTCTAAATCATTATCAAATTCAGCTAATCGTTTAAATTCATTTGGACCAGAATAAATCTGCATTCCAAAATTATTATTCTCGATGGGTAAATGTAGTTTTGTGCTGAGTCTTTTTAAATTGTCATCCTCTTCTTCT
>JAHDFV010000335.1 GCA_020627985.1 Saprospiraceae bacterium | reverse complement strand
TAAAATGGGGTTTTTTATAAAAATGAGTAATGAATTAGTTGCCCCATGTCTTTACTACCATTTAATCTGTTTTTTCTACAATTTTCCCCTGCTCTAATTTTTTAGAAATAGCAGTATAGGGTCCCGTTACAATTTCATCATCATAATCAACACCAGATAAAATTTGAATATATTGATCATCTTGTATCCCTGTGGTTACTTCTTTCATGATAACTGAATCAGCCTTTAATAGAAACACAACTTCTTTTATGTCTTCATCGTTATTCTCACTTTTATCGTCTTCATTTTCTCTAGTGGTAACAGCTTGTATGGGAACAGCGATTACATCTTTTAAAGATTCTGTTTTAATATCAACAGATGCTGACATACCCGGTCTAAAAGCAAATTTTTTGGAAGAGGAAATTAAATCTTTATAAGAACTTCGATCAATTCTAATTTTAACGGTGAAATTTGTTACCTGATCAGTGGTTAGCATGGCAGAAGTAGTATTTGAAGCAGAATTAGCAATTTCTGTTACTTTTCCAGTAAATATTTTATCCTGATAAGCATCTACTTCAACCTTAACTTCGTCACCAACTTTTACCCGTAAAACATCATTCTCAGAAACATCTACTTGTACTTCCATATTACTTAAATTAGCAATTTTGAAAATTATGTCACCAGACATTTGAGTTGTCCCTAATACCGTTTCTCCTTTTTCTTTTCCTAAATATGAGATGATGCCTGATAATGGAGCATAAATAGCTGTTCTATTTAAACTAGTTTTCGTTTCTTTTAAAGTTGCTTCCGCACTTTTAACCGTGAATTCTGCAGCCTTTACACTTTGTCTAGAAGATTCTACTCCTGCTTCAGATGAACGAATTGTAGCGTCAGCTGCTTCTAGATTTGCTTCTAATGAGCGCAATGAAGATTTAGCATTATCAAAATCTGCTTGAGAAATCACTCCATCCTTAAGCAAAGCTTCGTTTCTTTTAAATACAGCTCTAGCATTTTCATACTGAGCTTGTAATTGTTTCTTTTGAGCAATAGATTGTTGCAAAGCGGCTTCAGAACGAGAAACATTGGCTCTTGCATTGGCAACTTGCGCTCGGGTATTATCTAGACTTGCTTCACCTCGTTCAACAGCAGACTTAAATAAATCTGGATCAATTTTTCCTAAAACTTGACCAACAGTTACGGAATCACCTTCTATGACGTATAGTTCCACTAATTCACCTGAAACATCTGAACTTACATTAATTTCTACTTCAGGAAAAACCTTACCACTTGCTGAAACTAATTCATCAATGGTTCTGTTTTCAACTTTTTCCGTGTATACTTTTAAAGCGTCAACTCCTTTATTCTTTTGATAAAAGAAAAATGCAATCGCTAATGCAATTAGTAAAAATAAAAGAATATATAACCAAGCGTAACTCTTTTTCTTCCTAGCCATGATCTATAAATATTAATTGTTGGTTTTATAATTTGATTTCTTTTCCTTGATAAAAATCTAAAATCTTTAATCGGAATAAATAGTCGTATTTTGATCGGATAACTTCTGTTTCAGCGATGGCTAAATTATTTTGAGCCGTAGTAATTTCAAAACTATTGGCACTTCCTACATCAAATCTTTTCTTCGTATTTTCATAAGATGCTTGTAATGAAGTAACCGTGGTTTGCGCTGATTCGTATGTTTTCTGAGCCGCTTTTGCTGAAGCTAATGCATTCTGAATTTCTACTCTTAAGTTTTGTTTAGTGATTTCATTTCTTAATCGAATAGATTCAGTTTGTAATTGAGCTCTTTCTACATTTGACTTCGTTATTCGATTGTCCCAAATAGGATATGAAATTTGTACACCTAAATTTTGTCCAATATTGTCCCAAAATTGATTAAAATAAGGATATGGATTTTCTACAATTTCAGGTTGTGCATTATAGAAAAAACCAGAAGTGGGTACTCCATTTAATTCACCTGCAAAAGGAACTTCTGATAATACGATTTCACCCGCTTCAAACTGTTTAGATCGATTAGAATAGTTAGTAGAAATACCTCCAAAAGCGGAAATCGTAGGTAATTTAGAAGAACCAGCTATTTTTTCTGACATTTTAGCACTACTCATTTCAATTTCACCTGCTTTAATTCTAGGTTGGGTATTGTAAGAAGTAGTATACATATCATCCAAAGAAACGGCATCAAGATTTGAAGTAGGAATATTTAAATCACTAGGTTTTTCTATTTGAATTTCTTTGGATAAATCAATAAACATGATTTGTTTCAGTGATAATAAAGTTAAATCAACTGCATTTTGCGCTGCAATAATGGTTGATTGTTCCCTAGCAATTTGTGCTTCTAAATCTAATCGACTATTTCTCGGTAATGTACCAGCATTAATTAGTTTATTGGTACGATCTAAATTTTGATTCGATAAGGTTAATCGTTGTTTAGCTGCCGTTAATTGTTCTTCTGCTAATAAAACATTTAAATAAGATTGTGCCACTTGTAAAGCAATGTCCTGTGATGATTGTTGGGCATTTAATTGAGCCGCTTGAATGTCTAATTCATCTTTTTTAATAGAGTTTTTTACTCTACCTCCCGAATATAGTTGAACACCAGAACTGATATTAAAAGAATTGACAAATGAGGTAGTTGTTCTAAATTGATTGGTTGTCGGATCGATAAAACGTCCAGAATTTAAATTCCCAGAAGTACTTGCATTCAAATTTGGGAAACGAGACATTTTATCTTGTTTCAATGAAATTTTAGCACTTTCAACTGCAATTTTTGCCTGTTGTACAGCAATGGATTGATTTTGAGCTTCCAAAATACAATTCTCCAAAGACCAAACATCTTGAGCAAATTGGCTTAGGGGTAAAATCAAAAAGAAAAAAAAGAATAATGAAAATTGCTTCATAATAATATAAATATTTCCAAATACTAGAATAACATTATGCAATGGTAACAAAGGAATACAGATTGGACAATTTATTTATATCAAAGTTCACCAAATTCAGATAAAACAACTTCGAGTACAGATAAAAAAAGGTCATTCACAATGAATGACCTTTTTTAGAGTATAATTTTTTTTATTGGCTGAATGCAAATTGAATAATATTTGCTCCCATTTCTAAGGCTTTTCTTCTGGCATCTGGTGTATCTTTATGCACTTCAGCATCTTCCCATCCGTCACCTAAATCTGTTTCATAAGAATAATAACAAACCACTCTTCCTTCATGGATTAAACCAAATCCTTGAGCAGGCTTATCATCATGTTTATGTATTTTGGGTAGCCCAGAAGTAAACTTGAATTTTTGATCATAAATAGGATGATTAAAAGGCAATTCAACAAATTCGAGTTCAGGAAAAACTTTTTTCATTGCTGGACGAACAAAAGGATCCATACCATAATTATCATCAATATGTAAGAAACCTCCTGCTATAAGGTAGGTTCTTAAATTTTCTGCTTCCGTATCTGAAAAAACTACATTACCGTGACCTGTCATATGTACAAAGGGATAATTAAAAAGCTCTGCATTCGCAACTTCAACAGTTTCGTATTCTTCATCAAAATTAGTTCCTAATTTTTCATTACAGAAATTAGCTAGGTTAGGTAGTGCCGTAGGATTAGCATACCAATCACCTCCTCCTTGATACTTTAATAAAGCTAATTTTAGGGTAGGTTCTTCTGCAGGCTTAAACGCCATAAGTGCGAATGCAAATGCAAAAAGAAAAATTAATTTATATTTCATAATAAAAATTACAATTCATTAATGATATGTGATAAATGACAAGCTACAACACCCGCAGTTTCAGTTCTTAATCTACTTTTTCCTAAACCTACAGCTGTAAATCCATTTTCTAAAGCGAATTTGATTTCTTTCTCAGAGAAATCTCCTTCAGGACCGATTAAAATGATGACATCTTTTCCACTTTGTCCGCTTTGTAAAAAATGATTATTTCCTTCATCAACCCAACAAATATATTTGGAATGAGGTTCATTCGCAATAGCTAACATGTATTCTTGAAAAGAAATTAAATCGTTTAATTGGGGTATATGCGCTTTTAAAGATTGTTTTGTTGCGGAAATAGCTACTTTTTCTAAACGATCTAATCTGATTTTAGTGCGTTCAGAATGGTCACATTTAATAAATGTAATCTGGTCA
>JAHDFV010000334.1 GCA_020627985.1 Saprospiraceae bacterium | reverse complement strand
CCAGGTACACATATTATTTTCATCTGGAGGATTTAATTTTTCCCACATAGATTTTGGGACAACACCAAACATAGCTCCTCCATCTAACTTGAAAAAACCAGTTTCAATAGAAAATAACTTCATATTAAATATGTAATCTGGCTTTACGTTCAAGCAAAACTTCTTCTGTTTCTTCTCTTTCAGGATCAGGGATACAACAATCTACTGGACAAACAGCAGCACATTGTGGCTCTTCATGAAAACCTTTACATTCTGTACACTTATCTGGAACGATATAATATAAATCTTCTTCAACAGGTAACTGCGGATCATCTACACCCACTTTTTTACCCCCTTCTAATTCGTACGTACCCTTTACGCCTGTTCCTTCAGAAACAGCCCATTCTACCCCACCTTCGTAAATTGCATTATTTGGGCATTCAGGCTCGCAAGCCCCACAGTTAATGCATTCATCTGTTATCATTATTGCCATGAAAAAGACAATCTAAATTAGTTAAAAAAATAATTTCTGTAAATAGAATACAAAATTAACTAAATAAAGTTTCCTATTCATAAATTATTAGACCATACTTATTAATTTGATCTAAATTATTTATTTATCCTTAGCCTTTAAATCTATAAAGAATAACCATATCACTAAAGTTTTCGTTAACTTTATACAAGGAAAGGATACTATGAACACAAGTATTTTTAATAGCTGGGAAAATAAAAAAGTAATGATCATTGGCGATCTAATGATTGATCGCTACATCAAAGGAGAAGTCAATAGGATGTCTCCTGAAGCACCTGTCCCTATTTTAAACCTTAATCAAACTGATGACCGATTAGGTGGGGCTTCCAATGTTGCCTTAAATGTTCAGGCCTTAGGTGCTCAAGTTTTTTTGATTGGAGCAACTGGAAATGATGAAAATGCCCAAATTTTCCAAAATCTATTAAAGAAACATCAATTATCTTCAATAGGAATTATTAAAGATCCTTTTCGTCCAACAACCATAAAAACAAGAGTTATTTCAAATGGTCAACAATTATTAAGGATAGATCAAGAATCTACTGAAGATATTAAACCAGATATTGAAAATAAAATCTTAGATGTATTCCATAAGATTTTATCGAATCATGTTCCAGATGTCATTATTTTCCAAGATTATAATAAAGGAGTATTGACAAAAAAATTAATTAAAAATCTTATTTCTACTACTAATCTCAGAAATATACCAACGATAATTGACCCTAAGGATCATAATTTTTATGAATATAAAGGTTGTACATTATTCAAACCTAACTTAAAAGAAATTCGAGCTAAAGTCCCATTTACAATCCAATCCAATCAACTTATTGATTTAAATAAGGCAAATGATTTTGTGAAAAAGAAATTACAAAATCAAATTACAATTATAACACTGTCAGAATGGGGGATTTATTTAAATAATCAAATAGAACATCACATTTGTCCAGTAACAAAGAAAGAAATTGTAGATGTTTGTGGAGCAGGAGATACTGTTTTGAGTATTTTAGCCTTGTGTCTTGCTTCAAATATAAACTTAGAAACCATGGGAATTCTAGCTAATATTGCAGGTGGACAAGTATGTAGTAATATTGGAGTAGTTCCAGTTAATAAAAAGGAACTGATTGAAGAATACATCAATTACCTAATAAAAATCGGCTCATAATATCAATATTATGAGCCGAAATCTTAGATAATGTATAAAACTTTCAGAGCATTTTTACCTCTTAGTTCTATCATTTCCTACCAAATTAGGAGCATCTGAGTTTTTTCTTTCTGGTGTTCTTTTAGAATTCTTTGCTATTTTAGGCATTAGAATCTTTAAAAATGAACCTGAACTGAATTTACCTTTAGATATTATCGCTCTTTTCATGGTACTGGCGGTTTTACAACATAAAAAAATAAGGTTTGGTTAGTTGTTTTTGGTGTAATTGCCTTTAAAAACAGTTCAATGATATAAAGATTTTTTCATATAATCAAATACAATCATTTCACAAATCTTATAACAGCGAATAAAAAGTAATATTGTATTTGTCGAAAATTTTCACATTTCATCTCTAAAAATATCTATGCTTACAATATTACCAATAGTTTGTATCCAATAATTATACCAGCCTTAGAAAGTTTGAAATAAACGAAATTTACTATTTTCGCAATAAATTAATACGTAATAAGGATAAGATGGCAACAGAAAAGATAGATTTAGAAAAGAATATTAATGAAGATGCAATGAAATTGTCAATTTCAAAGCTAAAAAGAACCCTTCAAAAAATATACTTAGGCGGTGGAAAGAAAAAATTAGAAAAACAACATGCCAAAGGAAAACTTTCGGCTAGAGAAAGAATCGAATTTCTAATAGATGAAGATTCTAAATTCCTTGAAATAGGAGCATTAGCGGGTGAAGGCATGTACGAAGAATATGGTGGTTGCCCTAGCGCAGGTGTTGTTACAGGGATTGGATATGTTAGAGGAAGACAGTGTATGATCGTTGCCAATGATGCTACTGTAAAAGCGGGAGCTTGGTTTCCCATTACTGGGAAAAAGAACCTTAGGGCTCAAGAGATAAGCATGGAAAACAGATTACCCATTATCTACCTCGTAGATAGTGCTGGCGTTTTCTTGCCTTTACAAGATGAAATTTTCCCAGATAAAGAACATTTTGGTAGAATTTTTAGAAATAATGCAAGAATGTCTAGCATGGGAATACCACAAATCGCTGCAATTATGGGTAGTTGTGTAGCTGGTGGAGCATATTTACCAATAATGTCTGATGAAGCTCTAATTGTCGATAAAACAGGATCAATCTTTTTAGCTGGGCCTTACTTAGTGAAAGCAGCAATCGGTGAAACCGTTGACAAAGAAACACTTGGTGGTGCTACCACTCAAACTGAAATTTCAGGTGTAACAGATTATAAAATGCCTGATGATGAAACCTGCCTTGAAACTATCAAAGATTTAGTAGATAAAATGGGGACTTTTGAAAATGCAGGATTTAGCAGAGAAGAGCCTAAAGAACCCAAATTGGATCCGAATGAAATCTATCAAATTTTTCCAGAGAATAGAACTAAACCATATGATACAATGGAAATCATCAAACGATTAGTTGATGATTCTAAAGTTACTGTTTATAAAAAGGGATATGGTGAAACCATTACCTGTTGTTATGCACGAATTGATGGATGGGCGGTAGGAATTGTTGCTAACCACCGTAAAGTGGTCAAAAGTGCTAAAGGAGAATTGCAATTTGGAGGAGTAATTTACTCTGATTCTGCTGACAAAGCAACTCGATTTATCATGAATTGTAATCAAAAAAAGATTCCTTTAGTTTTCTTACATGATGTAACAGGTTTTATGGTCGGTAAAAGATCAGAACATGGTGGAATTATTAAAGATGGTGCTAAAATGGTCAATGCTGTTTCAAACTCAACTGTACCTAAATTTTCTATCGTAATGGGTAATTCATACGGTGCAGGGAATTATGCCATGTGTGGAAAAGCATATGATCCAAGACTCATCTTTGCATGGCCTTCGGCTAAATTAGCCGTTATGGGGGGTGCACAA
Organism: Saprospiraceae bacterium; assembly: GCA_020627985.1. Taxonomy (GTDB): domain Bacteria; phylum Bacteroidota; class Bacteroidia; order Chitinophagales; family Saprospiraceae; genus JAHDCE01. Next base: position 600 of record JAHDFV010000334.1, on the reverse strand, counting down.
GCTGCAAAAGTATTGTTACAAATACAGACTTCTTCACTCAAAGCAAAAGGGAAAGAGCCTACAGAAGACGAAACAAAAGAATTATACAACAAAATTAAAGATCGTTACGATCACCAAACAACACCTTACTACGCCGCATCTAGATTATGGACAGATGGTATTATCGATCCATTAGAAACCAGAAAAGTGATTTCTATGGGTATTGAAGCGGCAAACAATGCTCCTGTTGAAAAATTCAATCCAGGAATACTTCAAACTTAAATCGTTTACTTTTATAGAATTTTTTCAATGAACCAATTAGAACATTTTGTAATTCAGTATGGATTCATCACTGGATTAATTCTTATAATTCTAGTTCTAATTATAGGTGGTATAAGATTCAAAAAATCATTATTAAAACAAGTTTGTTTTAATGTTTCAGCAATTTTTATTGCATTATTGATTTATGAAATTTATTTAGGTACTACACAACCTTCAAATTCTTATACTGGGAATTATAGAACTGATTATAAACCAGTTACAGACACATTATTGGGCTATAGTCATCTAAATAAATCTTTCGTTGCTACGAATGGGAAAAAAGTAGATAATAACCTTTCC
>JAHDFV010000023.1 GCA_020627985.1 Saprospiraceae bacterium | reverse complement strand
CAGTTACAATAGATTTAATTTATCATCCGGATAGTGAAGGCGAAGAGTTATATGTAGGATGTGAAGGGGATGGTTATAGCGTCCAAGTGAATGGGATTACTTATAATGAGACAAACTCATCAGGAACGGAGATATTAATTAATTATTTAGGCTGTGATTCGACAGTTACAATAGACTTAGTATATCATCCTACTTATTCATTAATAGAAGATTACTTTGGTTGCTCAGGAGATGGTTACGAGGTAGAAATAAATGGAACATTCTACAATGAAAATAATCCATCAGGAATAGAAAATCTATTCAGTGTCAATGGCTGTGATTCAATAATTATAATAGATTTAATTTATCAAATTAATTGTGATTCAGAAGAGACACATATTGGCTGTGAAGGCGATGGTTATGAAGTAGAGGTAAATGGAACAACATATAATGAAAGTAATCCATCAGGAGTAGAAACATTAATAGGTAGCACAGGATTAGATTCCATAGTTACAATTAATTTAATTTATTATCCTGAGTATATTATAACAGAAAATTATTATGGTTGTATTGGAGATAATTATTCTATTACAATTAACGGAACCATATATGATGAAAATAATCCTTCTGGAATCGAAGATTTAATAAGTGTCAATGGCTGTGATAGTTCAGTTGTTATTAATTTAATTTTTGATACTTCCATTAATATTGAAGAAGAGGTTTATTTATGTACAGGGGAAACACATACTGTTGGAAACAATGTTTATGATGAAGCTGGAGTTTATTCTAATACATTCCTGTCATCAGGAGGTTGTGATTCCACTATTGTGTCTACAATTTATTTGAATGAGAATTCGTCATTTAGTCAAACAGAAGAAATTTGTTCTGGGCAAACATTTGAAGTAGGAAATAATGAATATACCTCATCAGGTATATATATTGATACCCTAATTAATGCTGTGGGTTGTGATTCAATTATAACAACAGATTTAACTGTCCTTACTGTAATAACAACATTTCAAGAAGTCAAAATTTGTGAAGGAACCAATTATATAATTGGGGATAGTATTTATAGTGTCTCTGGTACCTATTCAAATGTAATTGCCAATGCACTTGGTTGTGATTTGGAGGTCATAACAGAATTAATTGTTTTTGATCATCAAGAAATAACGTTCACCTATAATTTATGTGAAGGAGAAATTGTAGAAGTGGGAGATAATGTTTATTCTGAAACAGGTATTTATACCGATGTGTTTGAAACATCTTTAGGTTGTGATTCAATTATCATTACGGATTTAACAATCCAATCCGATATAGTTTTAAATCAAGAAATAATTGTTTGTGAAGGGGATTCCATAGAAATTGGAAATAATATTTATAATTCTGCAGGTAACTATATTGATGTTTTCCCAATTAATTCTTGTATTGATTCAATTGTGAATACTACTTTAATTTTAAACCCTATTTATAATTTAGAAACGGATGTTCAAATATGTAATGGTGAGACCTTTGAATTTGGAGGAAATATTTATGAGGAGTCAGGGGCTTACACTGAAATATTTGTGTCTTCGAGTAATTGTGATTCTATTGTAACTTTAAATTTATTCATTACAGATTCTATATTTATTGAACAAGATGTAATTCTTTGTAATGGAGAATTTATTACTGTTGGTAATAATGAATATAGTCAAACAGGAAATTATACAGATGTTCTTCAATCTATATCTGGTTGTGACTCTATTATCAATACTTCAGTTGTAGTTTTAGATGAAATTATATTGACTCAATCACCAATACTTTGCGAAGGACAATTTATTGAAGTTGGAAATTCAACATACAATAGTTCTGGATCTTATACTGATATTTTATTGAGTAGTGGTGGTTGCGATTCAACAGTCATCACAAATCTTACCATAATTGAATCACAAACTTATCCTCAAGAGATAGAAATCTGTTCTGGACAATCTTATGAAATTGGATCCAATTCATATTCAGATGAAGGTGTTTATACAGATGTTTTAACTACAGCATTCGGTTGTGATTCTATCGTCATCACAACTTTAATTTTCTCTGAGCAAATCGAATATAATCAAACCATTGAAATCTGTTCTGGACAAGATTTTACTATTGGTGGAAACACTTATAATACAACAGGAATTTATACAGATGTTTTAACAGGTGCAGATGGTTGTGATTCAATTATCATTACAGATTTAATGGTTGCTAATCCAATCTTAACCACAGATACAATTCAAATTTGTTTTGGTGAAACATTCACATTTGAAGGAAATATCTATACTACTTCTGGAATCATAGAAGAGGAATATCAAACTCTTGAAGGCTGTGATTCGATCCATCAAATTAATTTAATGATCTATGATGATATTGTTGTAAATGACACCGTTTTACTTTGTTTAGGAAACACCTATGAAATTAATGGGAATGTGTATTCTGAGGCAGGAATTTATACTAATGTTTTATTCAATTCCATGGGTTGTGATTCTACTGTAATTACAGAAATATTTGTAGGAGAAGATTATTCAACTACAATGTCTATTGGAGTTTGTATTGGAGGTAGTATTGCTGTTGGAGATTCTATTTATAATGAAACAGGATTATACATTAATGTATTTAATTCCATTTATGGCTGTGATAGTATTGTAATTTTAGATTTAGAGGTATATCAAAACTTTGAAGTAAGTGATACCACTTGGTTGTGTTCAGGAGATAGTTTAATAGTTGGTAATTCTGTTTATTATGAAACAGGCACATATACGGATTTGTTAGACACAGAAAATGGTTGTGATAGTTTAGTTCATACTACTATTTTACAATTAGAAGCAGAGATATTAAATTCTTATGCACCTAATTGTTTAGATGAATCTAATGGTTATATAGAAATTGCAGTAAATGGTTTATCACCTTACTCTTTTCTTTGGTCAGAAGGATCAACAAATCAAGATTTATATAATGTCCCTGCAGGAATTTATTATGTAACTGTAACAGATGCGAATGGTTGCGAAATAATTTTAGAAGATGAAATCATAGATCCTGCTCCACTAGATTATGATATTGTTTCTGCTACAGATACATTAATTTGTGGAGGATATATTGCTACATTCTCAGGAGGGAATCCTAATCTAAATTATGTTTGGCAAGGAGACAATGGCTTCTACAGTGAAGACATGATTATTGAAATTGAAGAACCTGGATCGTATTGGGTGATAGCCAGTAATAACAATAATTGTTTTGTAACAGATACATTTAATATAACATTTACAGAAGATGAATTCTTCGCAGATTTCTTAATGCCAATTCAAGGCTTAATTGATGAAACCATTATTGCAGTTGATAATTCTTGGCCCCCAGCAGATAGTGTTGATTGGATTTATAATTTAGATAGTATCAACCATGAAGGAAGTATTTATAATCAAGAATTATTGTCCTTCCCTCATTTGGGTGAATTTACAATTTATATGAATGCACATTTCCAAGGCTGTTCTGTTATGTTTGGACAAAACATAGAAATAATAAATGATCCAAATGATTTATTATACCCAGGCGTTGTAGGAACAGGATATGGAATGATTTTAGAAACGATTTTATATCCGAATCCGAATGATGGTGAATTTAATGTACGGGTTGTTTTAACGGATGAAGTACCATTAGAAATATATGTGTATGATAAAGATGGCGTTCTAGTAGATCTCAGAGATTTGCCACCTGCTTATATTCATGAAACAGCATATAATTTAAATGTTCCTAAAGGCACCTATACTTTAATTGCTAAAACCAATGATGATTATCGATTAATCAATTTTGTGATTGATTAAAGTTTGAATTAAAAATAAAAAGGGAAGCGAAGCTTCCCTTTTTATTTTTAATCATTGAATAAGAAATTAATATTTTACACGTTTATAGATTTATTACCTTTGATCAAAAATTTATAAACATGAAAATTAAATATTTCTATTTCGTAATTATCAGTCTATCTTTTTTATTCGCAAGATGCAATGATGATGACAATTCTACGAATACTGGACCAATAGCTCCAGGTGATGATCCCAATTTTACAATTGTAGCCAACTCTGATGGAATCCTTAATAGTTTTAATCGTAAAGTTGAAGTCTTTGGAATACCAATTTATGCAGTTTCTGGTGTAGAAGATAATAAATTATTGCATGCTGCAAATGTCATGGCACAGTACTTAGATAATAATGAGGATGGTATGATTGATAATCAATTGGTTGTTGATAAAATGCTAGAGAATAATGCTTTTATGGTGATGTGGAAAAATGAAAATGATTTAAATATTAATCCTCCTTCAAATATGGAAGGACAAGATTTAGGAAACGATGAAACAGAACCATTATTTGTAAGTAATGGAAAAACAGGTGCATTTGATGCAAGTCTTGAAGAAGTACTCCATATTATTACACATGCAGGTTATGCAGGTGTTTATCCTTCTGTTTTTGGTGAGAACATCGGATCATCTTTGGCAGATGCAATGGATATCGCTAGAGGAGGACAATTTACCAGTATTCCAAATCCTTATCCAGCAGGAGCTTGGTATACTTATGATGATTCTACATGTGATTATAGTTGTATGACTACAGAATATATCTATTGGGCTTTAACTTCTATTTTAGGTGCTCAAGAAAATAGACTTAATGAAATAGGACAAGAATGGACATTAAACACAGCTGCTTTAGTAGAATCAACTGATCCTGCAGTGTATCAATTATTGACAGATCCTCAATATAAATTTCCTACTGTTTTACCCGATGGAACTTACATGAGATAAATGGATTATTTTACCCTTTTAGAGATTGAAAAAGATTCATTTTCTTTACCCAAATCTTTTCCAAGTCCATTTATTTTGAACCCTCATCCACTTGCAATTCAAGCGGCAAAAGTTTTACAATCTTATTTGTTACATCAAAAAGAATGGCAACATAACTTTGGTTTAAAACCAAAACAGGAAGGAAAAGTAATTGGGAAAATGTTTGGGGTATTAGTAGTGAAAAATAAAATGAATGAAATAGGATTTCTTTCTGCTTTTTCTGGAAAATTAGCAGAAAGAAATCATGTTTCTTTTTTTGTTCCTCCTGTTTTTGATATGTTGGAAGAAAATGGTTTTTTCAATAAAGGCATGCAAAAATTAAATGAAATTAATAAAGAGATTAAATCCATTGAATTTCAACAAAATCTTACCCATCATCAAAATAAAATCATACAAAAAATAAATATAATTCAAGGAGAAATTCAGGAGTTAAGACGAAATAAAAAAGAAGAAAAACTGATTCGTAAAAGTATATTTGAATCTAATATTCTAAATGCGAATTCAGTTGAGAAAAAACAATTAGAAAATCAATTCCATGAAGAAGGGTTGAAGGCAAAGAATGATTACATCCCTCAATTAAAAAAGCAAAAAGAAACGCTTAGAATATTAAATGAAGAATTAAACACTATAAATATTCCAATTCATCAATTAAAAGAAAAAAGGAAATTATTTTCTGCTCAATTACAAGATAAATTATTTGAAGAATATTCCTTTTTAAATCTAAAGGGAAATTACAAAAGCTTAAAACAAATTTTTAAGAATACACCACAAGGAAAACCACCAGCTGGAGCAGGGGAGTGTGCTGCACCAAAATTATTGCACTTTGCTTTTTTACATGAATATCAACCCATTGCCATGGCTGAATTTTGGTGGGGATTATCGCCAAAATCAGATCATTGGAAACACCAAAATTTCTATCCTTCATGTCAAGGGAAATGTGCTCCGATATTAAATCATATGTTAGAAGGCTTGTAAATAAAAAGAGGCTGTCTTTACTTTTGAGACAGCCTCTTTTTAATCGCTCAAAAAATTATCCTATTATTCTCTCATAATGATGATCTTTTTTAAGATGGAGTGTTCTCCATTTGAAATTCTCATCATATAATTACCATTATAAAATTTTTGAGTATCAATATATGAAATCGTAGATCCTTGATTTAAAACATTGTTAGAAATTATTCTACCTGTTTGATCAAATAAATCAATTTTAAAATCTTGTTCTGCTAAACCATTAATTTGTACAGCAATTAAATCCGTTGCAGGATTAGGGAAAATAGTTAAATCTAATGCTTCAAAAGCTGCTTCAGCAATAGAAGTTGTTCCTGTATAAGTAGTAGTTGTTTCATTAATTGAATTCACAGAACGATTTTCATAAATACCATAAAAAGTAGGTCCTACAACATAAGGATAAGCAGAATTCCAATCTTCATCTACTGTGGCAAAATAAGCATAAATACCATTAGGGTATTCTGGCGTAATACAGAAACGTCCATTATGTTCATCTAAATAATCTTCTGTTGAATGATCGACAAACTCATAATCTTCTCTAAAATAACCTAAAAAATAAGTAGTACTTACATCAGGTCCATTCGTTCGAGTCGTGATATTTTTTAATTGATAACCTGATTTAATTCTAGTGATACCTCCAGTTCCATCTGCATTCTGATATCCATATGCACCATAAATAGGAAATCCATCATAAGCAAAACCAATTAGAGGAGAATGCTCATTGGCATTAATCGAATATAATCCATCTGCATCATATAAATTACAAATAGTAGATACGACATTAATATCTAATTTAAATGCAGAAGGGTTTTGATGGTGATGATAATTCCCCATAGCTGGATGTCCTTTAGAACAATCAAATCCTTCTCTTTCTGCAGGAATTGCGTCTCTATTCCAATCTTGAGTCGCACCTGGTCCTCCAGGGCAAGGATCATTTCCAGGACCTCCACAAATAGTATTGGTATTTGGATTCCATGCTACACCATCTCTATAATCATATAAAGATACTCCATTGATAAAAACACCAATGGTTCCAGCTGTTGTTGATGTAGGTGCTCCTGTATTTTCAATAGGATGTAATGGGAATTGATAAATGGCGTTTTGACTAGAGGCTTGTGATGGATTTCCATCTAAAAAAGGGCCTGTAGGGTAGGATGGAATTCCATTTGTTGAAACATATACATAATCATTAGAATATTCTACTTGTTGACAATTGTATAAAATACCATTATCAATTGCTGTTGAATTTCCATTCGTATAATAACTACCCGTATTTGTTGTGTTTTGTAACCAACTAATAATTGCTGGGTCTGTTTGTGCATTTACTATTTGTAAAAACATCAAAATAGAAAAATATGAAAGTAAAATCCGTTTCATTTTATGGTTTTAATATGATTTAAATTAATTTCTTTTTATAATAATTTTGTGGGTACTATCCTTTTCACCATCTGTCAATTGTACAAAGTAAATCCCATCATAAAAGGTACGAGTATCAAAATGGCAAATCGTACTTCCAGCATTTATTTGAGTTTCTCCCATTAATTGCATTTGAGCATTAAAGATTTGAACGTTAACTGGATTTCTCACTAATTTTTGAATTTGGATCGCTATAAATTCTGAAGCAGGATTTGGAAATATTTGAACATGATCCAATGATAAATTTTCATCCCAATCTAAATAGTCTTCCTCATTATCTTTATTTGGAAATGAAACTTGATCTAAACGAGAACTAGAAGAATTATTGGTGAATTGAAAAATATCTGAAAATGGTCCATAACTAACTTCACACCAAGAACGCACTTTATATTCGTAAGTAGCACCCTCAATCAAACCATTTAAAACTCTAAAATTCATTCCATCATAATATGTAACCATAGATGACCAATCTTCTTCTCCTACTTCTCTGAAAAAGATCTGATATTTATCAGCATAATTATAATCTGTCCATTCAACCCGAACTTTATTATTATTTAATTGAGTCGCAGTGATATTAATAGGAGACTCGCAAGGAACAGTTCTAAATTTATCAATGGCTGTCATGTCCGACCAAGAACCATCAGAACATAAAGAACGGATACGATAATCATATAATTTATTTTGGGTTAAACCAGATACTGTTTTATTTAAATTTGTTGTTGATGTGGTAGTCCAATCTGTAGTTAATGTACGTCTATATCTTAATTGATAACTAATAGCATCAACATTAGAAGCCCAAGACACAATTACTTTATTGGGATCACTTCCTAATTGAACTTCAATATCTGTTGGATAATCACAAAGATCAGGTAAATACACTGTTGTATTCATAGGAGTTCCTGTGAATACTCTGTTAGCATAAACACCATAAAATGTTGGACCCACAACATAAGGGTAAGTAGAGTTCCAATTTTCATCTACTGTAGCAAAATAGGCATATGTCCCATTTGGATATTCGGGAGTTACACAAAAACGACCATTGTGATCATCTAAATAATCTTCATTGTTAGGATGGTCAACATATTCATAATCTTCTCTAAAATAACCTAGGAAATAAGTAGCATTTATATTAGGACCATCATCAACATCTGTTCCATCTGCATGATGTGTTCGAGTAGTAATATTTCTTAATTGATAACTAGATTTAATTCGAGTTATGCCTCCTGTTCCATCTGTATTTGCATAACCGTATGCTCCATAAATAGGAAATCCATCATAAGCGAAACCAATTAATGGTGAATGTACATTAGGATTTATTGCATACAAACCATCAGCATCATAAGTACTACAAATGGTTGATAAAACATTTAAATCCAAATCAAAAGCTGAAGGATTTTGATGATGGTGATAATTGCCCATTGCAGGATGCCCTTTTGAACAATCAAAACCATCTAATTCTGCTGGAATTGCATCTCTATTCCAAGCCTGATCTGCAGTTGGACCTCCAGGACAAGTTGGGTTTCCAGGGCCACCACAAAGAGAATTTGTACTGGTATTCCAAGCAACTCCATCTCTGTAATCATAAAGTGAAGTCCCATTAATAAATACCCCAATGTTACCAGCAGTCGTTTTAGTAGGTGTTCCAGTATTTTCAACAGGATTTAAAGGAAATCGATAGGTTCTTCCTTGGGCAGATGCTACAGACGGGTTTCCATCTAAAAAAGGACCTGTTGTATAAGAAGGGATTCCTTCAGTAGAAATAAAAGAATAAGTATTATTATAAAGGACTTCTTGACAATTATACAAAATACCATTATCAATAGGAGTTGAATTCCCTTGAACATAATAAGTGCCTGTACCTGTTGTATTTTGTAACCAAGCTGTAATGACAGGATTGGTTTGAGCTTGTAAAAAAATAGAAACGCAAATAAAAGGAATTATAAAGATTAAATTTTTCGTCATTTTGATTTGATTTAATTTCTAGGGAAAGAATATTTTGGGTTAAATAAAAATTCTTTGTCTGTTAAGGTTAAAAGAAAAGCTGTGAGATCTACTTTTTCTTTTGGACTTATTTTTATTTTATTTTTAAGTGGTTTTGATAATGTTGGGTGTGGCTGAATTTCTTGGGTATAATGATTTATTACTTGATTTAATTTTCTAAATCGACCATCATGCATATAAGGGTATGAAAATTCAATGTTACGTAAAGTGGGCACTTTAAATAATAAAGAATCTTTAGCATTTTTTGTAATAATCATTCTTCCCCAATCATTTAAAGTCGTATCAATTGATAAACCATTATTCATAAATTCTTGATTCGTAAATAAGGGTTCTTGATGACAACTTTCGCAATTTGTTTTAAAAATTTGATAGCCTTTATTTTCTTGAATTGTAAATTCAATACCTTCTTCATTTCTCATCACTTGATCATATTTAGAATTGGCACTAACTAAGGTGAGCATGAATTGCGACATGACTTTTAAAAAACGTTCGCCTGTTATTTTATCATCATTAAATGCATCTTGAAAAAGAGATTGATATTTTGTAGAATGATTTAATCGTTGAATGACTTCAACAATAGAATTATCCATTTCATCTGGATGCTCAATGGGAGCTAATGTTTGCATATCCAAATGATTTACAGCTCCATCCCACATAAAGGATTTACTCCAAGCTAAATTCATTAGTGAAGGAGAATTTCTAATGCCTATTCTATTATCAATCCCATGACTTAAATCATGGTCGACATGAGTGAAAGCCGTATATTGTAAATGACAACTCACACAAGAAATTGTAGAATCTCTTGATAAAATAGGATCATAAAATAATTGACGGCCCAATTCAATTTTTTCTGGACTTAATTCATTTTTAGAAAAATCATAAACAGGTTTTGGCCATCCTTTAGGTATATCAAAAGGTGGATTAAATGAAGCAAAACCAAAGAGAAATCCAAGGAGAAGCAAAACAATAATAGTATTTAATTTATGGCTCTTCACTGGAAATTTTAAATATAGTTTTAGCTAGTTTTGCTAATAATGTTGAAGTAGCATCGGGCATCATGATACTATGATTTTCACTTAAATTAATGGTTTGAATAAAATCATTTAAGGCTATATTTATGATGATGTTATCCTTATTTGTTGAAGCCAATTTAATATCTTGAACAGAAGTAAATGGAGGCATATAACCTCCTAAATGATAATGGAATTTATTCTTTCTTGTTGGACATGAAGGATGATAACCCTCCAGTTTAAAATTAATGTATCCAGTATGCCAGGACCAAAACATTCCTTTGGTTGGATCCAAATCTCCTCCCATAGCACCAGATACATTGGTTAGACTATCAATACCCAATTGAAATGAAAAATGATCATAATCTATAGAATCATTTGTTAGTATATTGAATGATAATGATCTTTTATTTTCTAGATCTAATAAATGATAACTATTTTCTTCTTGGTAGACAAGAGCACTATCTTTCCAGAATTGGAATTGAGAAACATAGCATTTAAAGATTTCTATCGTGGTCGAATCTGAAGCAGAATAGGGTAGAGAAATAGGAGTATTATTCCAAGTAGGAACAAATTCTACATTTATATTTTGTTGACAAAATATAAATGTAACAGGGAGAAGAATTAAAATTAAAGTATGGTAAATTTTCATTTCTTTTTTTTCTTTCTCTTTTTTCTTTGTTTAATGAATAATAGACTCAATTCAGAAGTTAAATCATTGAAAGCGGGTATTTGTTCAGGAGTACAAATGGCTTTAATATCTTTAAAATGAGTAAAATTATTTTTTTCAATTTCGTTTTTAATTACTGTTATTTGTAACAACAACGTATCTTCTTTTGTCGTATTAGATTTTTCTTTTAATGATTTGAATAGTTCCTGTTTTAATCCTTTTAATTCATCATTTAATTGTTTTAATTTGGGTTGATGTTCTTCAATTAAAAGTTCAAAATGCTCTACTTGTTTTTCATTAAATGATAAGCGTTCAATGATGATTTTTTTAGGTTCTTTATGATGATGATTTTGTTTAGGTCGTTTATTAAAGAAAAAGACCAATAAAGCAATATTGAGTATAATGGTTAATGTGCTTAATATTTGAAAGAATTTTAATTTATTCATAGCTAGGATATAAATTATAGTCTTCAATTAATTCTAATTTTTCTAATAACGAAGTAGAATTCGTATCATGAAAATTACTTTGGATAGTTGTAATATTAAAAAGGACAAGTAATAAAACCATAGCAGCAGATGCAAGCATCCAAGAAGAAGAGATTTTAGTTTCTTCATTTATCTCAGCTTGAATGTTCATCCAAATTTCATGAGGTACCGATTGAGCTTGGATTGTATTTAAAACATCTAAAAATTTATCTTCATTCTTTTTCATATCTAATGGTTTAGACGGTATCGCTATAAAAATCCTTTGATTATTAATCGATATTTAATTTTTCTTTCAATTTTATTTTTGCACGATGCAAAAGAGATTCAACTGCTTTTGGGCTAACTTCCAGGATCTCTCCAATTTCTTTTAAAGATCGTCCTTCTACTTTACTTAAAAGAATAGCTGATTTTTGATTGTCTGATAATTGATTAATTTGATTAAAAATATTAAACAGCGCTTCTTTCTGCTCTAAAATAACACCAGGATGATCAAAACTAGGTAATTCAATCATACGATGAGATTCTTTATCAGGAAAGATTGAAATAATTTTCGCCCATCTTTTTTTTCCTTTAATATAATCTAAAGAAGCATTAATAGCTATTCGATAAATCCAAGTTTTGAGTTGTGCATTCTCTTGAAAAGAATCAATTTTCTTATAAATTTTAACAAATACATCCTGAGTGGTCTCTTCCGCTGCTTCCTTGTTTTGTAGATAATTTAAGCACAGGTTGTAGACCATTTCTTTGTGTTCATGATAGATGTTTTCAAAATTTCTATTCATTTATGTTTTGCCTTCTATTACTAAGACGATTTTCTTTATAGAATCCTTCGGATAAAGATAGTGTAATCATTCAAAAAGAATTTTCGTAGGGGTCGCTGTTCTCTGTCATTGAAATCGTAATCTTGTTTTTATTCAGTTTGTTGACATAGTCATTGCAGCAATACTGTATGCCTCTGTCCAAATGATGTATGAGTGGCTTCTTTCTTTTCAAAGGAGACTTTTGGTTTCTTCCCAGTCCAGTTGTTTTCTCAGCTGGCTATTCATTTGTTCAAGTTCCTTTATCCGCTTTTCCAAGGCTTTTTTGTCATCTTTCATAATTGATCCGATTTTGTGTTGTAAATGCGGCTGTTGGAAATATTTCCAATACCAGAGCCAGTTTTTCTACATTAATTTAGGACTTAATCCATATTCTTTTCTAATCTGTTCCTCATTTTTGATTCCAGAGAGGAAATATTAATATTGTACCGCACGCTTTCTCGTAATGATGCTCAGGTGCCGTTTTCCGCAAAATCCACTAAGGTGTTTTATATGCATGATTATCAGGTTTTTACAGCGATGCTGTCAACCTAATTCAGGACGATTCAAAAATGCTTATAATTTATCTTATGTTAAGTATGGCGTTGATCTATTTTTTTATGAAGACGATACATTAATTTCATTTCCTAAAATCTGCTTGACTTCGCTTTGCATATCTTTTTTTACGATAAGATTCATCATCTAAATATTGAATCTCATAATTTAAAAGTTGTAATTCAGAATGAGGTTGTTCTATGATTTCCATCAAATGATTCCAAGTAACAGATTCGAGGTGAATATGATTAGATATAGAAAATCCCAAATTTTCTTGAAGAATGATCTCTCTATTTTTTTTCCTGTGAATTGATTTAATAAAAATTTCATTTTCCTTTTTTATATCAACAATTAAATGAGTTTGTTGATTAGAATGATAATTCTTTTTTTCTTCCTTAGTTTCAAAAAGAATCTGGTTTATTTTTTCAGAATTTTTATCAATATTCAATTGTAAAAACTCTATATCATTATTAGAAGGACCATAAATGATCCTTCTAATAATGCGGTATAAAAAATCTAGAAAATTGTTGGGTACGAATTCATCTTCCCATTCTAAATGAAGACGGAGAATATAAATGTGCTCTTTTTCTATAACTTCATAATTAATAAATAATAAATCTGGACTCTCGTAATTTTGATTTAAATAAATATGAGGTAGATATTTTTTTACAAATTCAACTAACTTTTTTTCTTCTCCATTAATTTTAATCAGGGCATTTTCAGGAAGTACAGTGTAATTTCTTTCCTTTCCTGGTTTTGCAGAAATGAAAAAAAAGGATATTAAAAAAATAGCAAAAAAACCTATAATTTTCTTTTTCATTATTTTAATAAAAGTACGTTATATTTATTTTGGCAAACTTAAATCTGGTCGTTTTCCTAAATCAGGATAAACAACTGGATTCTTTTTAATATCTGCTAAGACTTCTTTAATGGCTCGATCCAATTGAGGTGAAGCATTCTTTTTAAAATCTTGTGGAGTGATATCTACAAATATATCTGGATCAGTCCCATAGTTTTCTACGGCATAACCTACATCATTAAACCAAAAACCAAACTCTGGTTGAGTTGTTACTGAACCATCAATTAAATGATGTCTTGGCCAAATACCAACCACTCCACCCCAAGTTCTACGACCAATTAATTTTCCTAATTTTAATAATTTAAAACAATGAGAAAATATATCTCCATCTGATCCTGCAAATTCATTCGTTAATGCAACGATTGGTCCTAGGACAGAATGGTCTGGATAATGAGAAACATGATCTACCCATCGAGCAATATTTAATCCGATTACTTTTCTAGATAATTTTTCTAAAATTAATTGAGATACATGACCACCACCATTAAAACGTACATCAACAATTATTGCACCTTTTGCTGCTTCCATATCATAGTACCGATGAAACTCAGAATAACCTTGTGCACCCATATCAGGGATGTGTACATAACCTACCTTCCCTTTTGTTTTCTGGTGAACATAGGCTCTATTTTTTTCTACCCATTCTCGATATCGAAGGAGTTGATCACTGGCTAATGTTTTTACTTGAACAACTCTTTCTTTTCTACCATTTTTTATTGTTATGTTAACTTCATTTCCTGCTTGATGTACTAAAGCCTCATTAGGTGAAAACAATGCGTTTAAACGCATTTGATTCACGGCTAAAATGATATCTCCTTCTTTAATATTTACGCCTGGTCTTTTTAAAGGAGATCGATGATTTTGAGACCAATTATCTCCTTGAATGATATGTGTTATTTTATATCCTTTTGATTTAGAATCATATTCAAAATTACAGCCCAGTAAGCCCATATTATATTGAGGACCTTTTTTATAATCCCCCCAATTTCATAAGCATGAGAAGTCCCCAATTCTCCTTGCATTTCCCAAGAAATAACAGAGAGCTCTGCTCTAGACCCCAATCGATCCACAAGAGGTCTATATCTTTTATATACTTTATTCCAATTTACTTTAGACATATTTTCTACCCAGAAATGTTCTTTTTGCATGCGCCACATTTCATTAAAAATCTGCTCCCATTCTTTGGCGGGATTCACAGAAATTTTAATGGAAGATAAATCGATCCATCCAGTTTTTCGATTAGAATGCATTTCATTTTTAAGAGAGAGATTAGGAAATAATGCATGAACTCTTAACTTTTTTCCTGAAGCATATATTAAGGTTTCTGAATTAGAAGATATTTTAAAATGACTAATATCTGAAGAAATAATTGATTCTTTAGCTAAATTAATATCCCACATTTTTAATGTGCCATCAGCTGGAATGGCATCACTATAAAAATCATTACTTAACGCACCTTTGATCGGTCTACTTAGTGTGAGAATAAAATGATCTGTTACTTTTAAATCTTCATAAATACCCTCTTCAATAGGCATGGCAATAACACGCTGTGTGATCCCTTCAAAATCAATTTTTACTTGATGTATTTTTTTTGATTTCGTTTTATGATCCCAAAATAAAGATTCATCAACATCTTCATCCCCTGGAGTTAAAGGTTGAGGCAAAAAAGGATTCTTTGCTTCTTTGTTTAATACAACACAAAATGGTTTAGTTGATTTTGGGAAATTTAAATCAAAATAAATGGTGTCATAAACGGGATTAAAAATTCTATTGGATAAAAAGTAAATATAATTACCACAAGAAGAAAAAGAAGGGCTATGGTCTAGGAATGTATTTTCTGTTATTATGTTTACTTTTTTAGTTTTCAAAGAGTAAACTGAAATATTCCCTGTGTGATTAGCGTTTTTATTTGCAAAACAAATCCAATTACTATCTTTTGACCAATTAAATCCTGGAATAAATAATTCTGCAGATTTTGCAATGATATTTAATTTTCCTTTTATTAAATCAATTAAAATTATTTCTGCTTTATGATTGACTAAAGCAACAAATTTATCATTAGGAGAAATTTTAATCTCATTAGCTCGGCCAAAATGTAGGTTTTTTAAAACGTTTATTTTATTCGTTTTTTTATTATGAATTTCAATTTGCTCTTTTCCTCCTTCATCTGTGATCATTAAAAATTGATCTCCAGAATTAAAATATCGAATTAGTCTTTGGCGAATTCCATCTTTGGAAGGAAAATGATGTACTTGCTTTTCCCAGTTTGTTATTTCAAATGATTTTCCTCTTGAATTGATAGTTAAACTATGCCCTTTGGGATGAATATCATAACCTTGTAAATAAGAAGCCGCATCTACAAATTTGCGTTGCAATTGTACTTTTGGGCTATAATATTGAATAGGAATAATTGAAGATTCGCCAGAATTAATATGCAAAGAATAAATGTCAGCACCATTGGAATAAACAATTGTTTTTCCATCTGTAGTTGCCTCTTTGCAAAAGAATTCATTGTGGAAAGTGTGGGGAGTGAGATCTGAACCATTAGGTTTAATGGAATAAATATTTGCAATTCCTTCATGATCAGAAATAAAATAAATTCGTTCACCAATCCACATTGGATTGGCGTAATTTCCATTGACCCCTTCCCATTCTGTAAAGATTCCTTTTCCATTTTTATCAATCCATAAAACACCTGATGTGCCTCCTCTATACCTTTTCCACCTTTCCACCCCTAAAGTATTTCTTCCTATTACACATCTATTTCTAGAGCCATAAGAAATATGTTTGCCATGACCTAGGTTTAATTTTTCAGGCAAACCTCCATCCTTATTAATTTGCGATAAGGTAAAGTTTTTATAAAAGGGTTCTTGAAAACTTCCCGAAAAATAAATTTGGTTTCCATCTTTTGACCAACCTGAGATATTAGATCGAAATAAGGAAACATAGGTTAATCTTTTTATAGGACCTCCTTCAGCAGGCATGGTATAAACTTCTTCATTTCCTTCTTCTTTACCTATAAAGGCAATTGTTTTTCCATCAGGAGAAAAATGGGGATAACTTAATACATTTAAATTTGAGGTAAGACGTTCTGCTTTTCCTCCTTGAAGTGAGACTTTCCAAATATCATCTTCACTAATAAAAATGATTTGATCTTTAAAAACGGAGGGTTGTCTATAATATCCTTTTTGCATGATTGTCGGGCTGTTTTACATGAATATGGGTGCAAATATTACGCTATAAGAATGAAAGTATCATTCTTACATATCAAATACAAAGATTTTAATGAATTCGTTTCAAAAACTCGCTTTTCAAAAACTATTTTAGACGTATATTTTATATCATTTGTCGGATATTCCTTGACTTTCCCCAATTTTAATTTAACTTATAATTGAATTATTTTAAACCAACTCGTCTCATGAAACTTTACAGTCAAACATTAGTTTTCTTCTTTTTATTTTGTTCATCATTTTTATTGGGTCAAGAACGGATATTAGATTTTGATGTCGAAGTTGAAGTCAAAGAAGATCGTTCTATTGAAGTCAAGGAATATATTAAAGTCTTTTCAGAAGGTAGAAAGATAAAGAGAGGAATTACCCGTGAATTATTAGATTCAAGAAAACTAGAGAATAGGAAAATTAAAACAAAGTATGATATTATCAATATTCAAAAAAATGGAATAAATGAAAAATATCATACAGAATCAACTGGGAATGGTTTCATCATTTATATTGGTCAAAGAGAGGTGTTTTTAAATCCAGGAGAATATACCTATTTGATTCATTATACCGTTCCCAATCAAATTGGATTTTATGCTGATTATGATGAAATATATTGGAATGCTATAGGTACAGATGTTGATTTTAAAATAGAAAATGCTTCTTGTACTGTTACCTTACCTAATGGAGCAAAGCCCATTCAAAATTTCGCATATGTGGGCGGATATGGTGAACAAGGTTCAGACTATTCTGTAGAAGAAAATGGTTCAATACTAACCTATAAAGTAAATCGATCATTAAGTCCTTATGAAGGACTTACATTTGCTATTGGATTTGATAAAGGTATTGTTAAAGCGCCTGATTTCTTTAGTCGATATGGAACAACAATTATATTAGGTTTAGGCTTTTTATTTTTATTACCTTACTTCTTTTTTACCTGGTGGAAATATGGAAAAGATCACCCCTCTCCTACTAGTGAAATAATTTTTGATGTTCCAGATAATTTATCTCCTGGAGCTATGGCTTATGTAAAAAATGAAGGAAGAAAAAGTGATGTTAGTTTCGCTACAAGTGTTATTTCTTTAGCAATAAAAGGGTACATAAAAATTGATAAAAAAGAAAGTAATTCTTTTTTTGGTGGAGAAGATTTTTCATTATATCGAACCTTGAAAAAGAAAGAAAATTTACCTGTAGAAGAAAGTAATATATTAGATTTTCTTTTTGAAACGAAAGATTATATTTCTATTGATGGTGAATATGATCCAAGAATGAGTAATGCAATGAGTACACATCATTCTATTTTAAAAAATAAATATCATGATATAGTTACACAAGGGAATAATCAAAAATATATCATTTTGCCTATGATTATTTCTGCAATTATTTTAATCTTAGGAATTGTATCTTATGCTTCCATACCATACACCTATGGATTTAATTTCTTCTTTATTATTGCCTTTGTCATATTAGCTTTATTGGGTATTATTTTATATTCTTATTTAATTAAAAAGCCGACAATCGCTCGATTAAATTTAAAATCGAGAATTGAAGGTTTTGGAATGTACTTGGGTTTAATCGAAGATTTTGAGAATCAACCTGAACCTAGTGTGGATCATTTTGAAGAATTTTTTCCTTATGCTTTAGCCTTAGGTAAAGAAAGCCAATGGGCCAATAAATTCAAAGAGTTATTAGAAAAAATGAATTATAGACCTACTTGGAATAATAACCCAGATTATTTTATTTATGGTACTAATTTTATGCCTCATTTTAGAAATCGATCTGTGACCACTTCTCAGAAACCTCCTGAACCAGGAAGTGGTGGAAGTGGTTCAGGTGGTGGTGGATTTTCTGGCGGCGGCGGTGGCGGTGGCGGCGTTGGGGGATGGTAATTTTTTTTAATTTCTATATTCAATTAAATTGGGATATGCAGCAATTTATTCTTTAATCTAGTTTATGGTTTAAAATAGCTGAATAATGAAAATTGAAATGAAAAATATTTGTTCTGTTAAGTGGGACGAATTAGAAGAAGATAATAATGTTCGAAAGAATTGTAACGCTTGCCATAGAAAAGTATATGATTTTACGAATAAATCTGAAGGAGAAATCATCACTTTTCTAAAGGATAAAAAAGAAAGAATCTGTGCTAAAATATTAACTTCTCATTTAAGTAACCTTCGAAATTCTGCTTTAATTGTTTTAGTTAGTGGAGCAATTAATATGGGATGTAATAATAAAATTTCACCTTATAATTCTTATGGAAATAATTCAAGTAAAATAGAATTAATGGATGATACCATTATTCCAAATAGAAATGGTAAAGTGAGAATAAAAGGAACGGTCTTACTAGAAGAAGAAGGCGAAGCTATTGGAGCAAATGTAGTGATAAAACATAGAAATAAACCTTTTACTGATTTTGATCTTGGTACAGTCACCGAATATGATGGAACATTTATTCTTGAAGGGGAGGTTGATATAAATAAATATAAAGACTTTGAATTAGTTATTTCATATACAGGATTTGAAGATTTTTCAATCCCTTTAGAAAAAGTAAATATGAAATCAGGAATTAAAATAACACTTACAAGTGATTTTATTTTAGGAGAAATAATACTTAAAGATGACTTTGGGAATACATAATATTAAAGAATATATTATTCTACTTTTTTATTTAAAAAAGGAGCATTAATAATATACATACTCATCCAAACAGCAACAGAAAAATATAAACTCATCCAAACCATCTCGTATTCCCAAGCGGCATAAGTTTGTGTAAAATTCCAATGGGTGCAAACTTCTTTAAAACCATCTATGACAGATAAATATTCTTTACCTGTAGCTTCTGCTTTTATCCAAGCTCTAACATAAGTTGGAACATCTACTGTCAGCATATAAATAATGTAAAAAATACCCATTATAATCCCTGCATTTAAGAATTTTTTCTGACTCCCTTTATAATAAGGACGAGCTAAAAATAAACCATAAACAGCAATAGTTGCAGCAATTGCCCATAAGGATTCTTCAATAGCGGTTCCTAAATAATTTGATGTGGTACAAGCATACCAAGAGCTAATTTCTGCGATAATTATTAAAGGTAAAGGTAATTTTGCTAAAAATTGGATAGTCGTATTTTTAGTATATTTTCCAGCTTCATAAAGAATAAGGGACCACTGAGCTACAAAACTTAATTCAGCTATTGTAGCCACAGTTCTGCCTATAGCTACACAAGAAATCCAAGAATCATACAATACAATTCTTCTTAAATCACCTCTAGGTAAAATAGAACGAAAGCCACATCCAAAAACATATACACTAGATAATATAAATTGCCATTTTCTGATTTGTTTTACATCATCATTTAATATAGAAAATTTCTTTTTTAATAAATGGTAAGAATAAAAAAGTAAACAAACATTTATTGCTGCTATGATACAAAGTCCAGTCCACCATGCTAATACAACTGGAGAAGATTCCATTTAATTCGTTTTTAAATATTTTAATTTAAGATGCTGTAGCTGTGGCTCTTTCTACACCAATTTTAATAGAATTGCTGTCTAGGAAATAAAAATAATAATCATAAATATGAGAGCAATTTTTCTTTTTTCCTTCTACTTCTATTTTAGAAAATCGAGTAATAAAGTTTTTATCAAAACCTTTTTGATTGATGGTATGAATAGAAATGGTTTGATTGGCATATTGGCTTAAAAGTTCTCTATTTTTCCATAAAATAGAATTTGTATTTTCAATAATACCCAACTTTTCATTTGTTGCTAATCTTACTTTTCTGTTATTAAATCTAGTCTTACATTTTTGAGAACAATAGACTTGATTTAATCTTTTTGCTTCATAGTCTTTTTGACATTCAGGGCAGTTTTTAAAGTACTCGTTAGTCATAGTATGTATAATTTTTATACACTATAATACGAATATATACGGATAATCCACAATATGTTCTCTTAGAATTTAAAAGATGATAATTTTTTCTTGGCTAATATTTCCAGATTTAGAAGTAATATAGATACAATAAATCCCTGCTTCTAAGTTTGATGTATCTAAAGAGAAAATGTCATTACTTATTGTTTTTTGATATATCATTTTTCCTGAAATATGAAAAAATGATATATCAAATTCCTGATCGGTTGTATGAGTAATTTCTATTTGAATGGATTTATTTTTTTCAACTGGATTAGGAGTAATTTGAACCTGTATATTATTTTTTCTAACCCATACTTTTTCAGTATCAGAATAAGAAATTGATCCATCAATATGATAATATTTAACACGATATATATTCCACCCTTTTAGAGGATTAGGATCTAATAGATGAAACGAACCTGTTACAAGATCTTCTTCGAAAACAGATTGTAACAAGATGAAATCTTGTTCCTTATTTAATTTTTCTATTTCATAATGAGAATAATTTTTTTGATCTACTAGCCGTAATGCTAAAACCAATCGAGGCCCATTATTGAAAATAGCAGAGAAACTTGGTTTTATACTTGGAGGTAAAGTACTTCCTTCCCAAACATGAATAGTTTCAGCTGGGGCATTTACTTTTTGACCATCTGAAAAAGTAACAATCATTGGATTGTTACTTGGATTGTTTATAACATAAAACAAATCTGTTCCATTTTGAAAGACTAAAGCAGAAGAATAATCTGCTGTAATATCAGATCGAAGCGTTCCTAATGTATTTAAATTATTCAACCAATAATAAATTTGTGAAGGAGCTAATCCAGAATGGCTAAATGGATTATAAATATTGGTTACAGTTGGAATCCCAGGTAAATTATCATTATAAAATCCATTGGTTGTATGCGCATTATAATCAGATAAAGCAGAAGTAGGATCATAAATGGCTTGATGTCCCCACATTATATCTTCCCACAAATCACCAATGCCATCTCCTTGGTTCGCAGCTTCCAAATGATTGTTTTCAACCATAGAAAGGTTGGTTCCAAGATATAAAAGTGGTCCTTGAATTGGACAAGTATTAATACCCAATTGATATTCAGATTCTAATTCAAATGAAGAACCTAAAACTTTATCAGCACCATTACCCCAAACCCGAGTGGCAGAGATATAATCATAGTCCGAAGGGAACACATCTCCATCTTCATCAAACCAATATTTTTTAATGGCTTCGGCTTCATTCAAATACAAGAATATACCCAAATCCCTGATTTCATCATTGTTCGTATTTAAGCCAAAAAGATATACCCAAGCAGCATAATTCATAGCCTCAGATGAGGATTCTTGTTCATTCCCAAAATGGAAGTTAGCATGACCATTCGCCCAAGAATGTCCAGCATATGGATCGTAAGTTCTTAAGAAAGGAAATTGTGTATCATTTCTGTCCCAATTACTTACATCTTTTATTAATAGTTGAATCATACTTCCCCATTGATGATCTGCCGCCCAATTGGGGTCAAATTGAGCAATGGTTGCTGCTGCTTTAATGAAGTAGCCATAATGAAAATGATGATCATTTACTTGGGTATCTGTACCATAATTCGCAGGATATCCAATAAGTGTGTTCCAATTAGAATCATAATAAAAATAGCCATAATTTGATTCGCCTGATGGCGCATCAAACCAATCCTCTAGTTCTGTTTTTAGGCCTGAAATAAAATGATCCCTAGCAACAGTATGCCCTACTTGATCCGCTACAAAAACTAAATCAGATTGTCGAGCTAAACGTTTACCATATCTATAAGTATCTTGATTCGTATTGTATGCATTAAGAGCATTCATTTCATGATCAATGGCAGCATATAATTCTGTTGTTGCATTGGTATCTAACACACTAGGAACCGTTGGAATGATGCCTGGATTTATTAATGCAGTAGAAAATGAATTTCCTTTATGAACTTTCATTTCTCCTCTTGGAGAAGAATAGGTATATGAAGTATTTATATTACCTAAACCTGTATTTTTCCATTGATGTGGATATAAGGCTTGTAGTGTTTGACTTTCAGTACCTTCTTTTACAATTGTCGAACTAGTATAAGTTGTTTTTAATGTTGCATTATCCTCTGAATAATTCCAAAGGACTTTAGTATCATCAATAAAAGCAAAGGCATATTGAGCATAATCTTGTAAAGTATTTAAAGTAGCGTCTGGTAACAATGCAATAGAAAAATAATCTTTTCCATTTAAAGTTGAAGTATATGCTTTTCTTGAATTTAAATTTGGAGAATTGGCTACAAAAGCATTTTCATCATGTTCGTAAGTATCATTTGTATTCCAAGTAGATCCTGTAGGAGCAAAAATTCCATAATGATGCCCTTGAACTGTTATTCCAATTATATTTCCTAAATTATGATTGATTGAAGGATTGTAGAAAAATCGAATATAAGCTTCTGCTTCTCCTGATTTTTCAACATATACATATGGAGAGCCATGAGCAATGGTTGCCTTCATGGTTTTTCCTGATCCATCCGCCCAATATGGGGTTACATGCCAATCGCCATATGCATCAACTTTAGTAGTATCTGTTACTCCTAAATCCATACCATTTACTCCTATTGTAAAATCTTGAACACTAAATGCATTTTGATATTTTGCATCTGTCATGCTGTAATAATTTTCAACAATGGTATTGGTTGGATATTGAACATCTAATCCATATCGATTAGCAACAAAAGCCAATGGATGAGCATATAATTTCCAAGAATGAATTTCCCAAAGGAATGTATTATTTTGATAATATTTATAAATTAGAGAAGACCACCAATCATTGGTTTGAATGGGTTGATTAAAATTAGGGCTAACTTTTGGATATGTATTTTGGTTTGAGCTATTCCTTGGAACTTTTGGGGTGTGTCCATTAATAACAGGAGGTGTTAAATTGTAGGATCCTGCTCCTAATGATATTTCTTGTGCTGATAATGATTGTAATACAAATAAAGAGATCAATAGGTATAAAAAACGCATAATTTTAGTTTAACAACTCTGTGAAAATTAAGAGGCAATGTACAAAGGTTTTAGTTGAGTGTAAAGGAACATTTACTTGAATATTGGCATACTCATAACATTTGACTTACTAATATGTAGAATATATATGATGTATTTAAAAAACGCTTATCGGGATTTACAGTCCCGATAAGCGTTTTTTAAACGGGGATGAATGATCCCCATTTAAAAAATATCTATTTATCATATTCATATAGTTTATATTTTTGAATAACAGCAATTAATTTTTTATCATATTTTTTATCGGTAGCATAACCTGCTTTTTTTAATCCTTTTGCCCATTTTTTATAATCTTTGCCATAAGTTTTTAATTTCTTATATCTGTCTTTTTGTAAGACTTTTGAATGGTCTCTGAAGGATTCCCAAACAGAATTATACTTACGGAAAAAATCTTTATGATTGTCATCAAAATGATTGGTACAATGTCCTTTCCCACATTTTTTGCTAAAACATTTTACACCAAAATGGTTGTTATTTTTTCTCGCCAATTTGCTATTCCCTCCCCTACTTTCAATGAGTCCTTGAGCTAAGGTAATACTAGCAGGTATACCATATTTTTTCATTTCAGACTGAGCTACATTTTTATAGCGTTTTACATATTCATTTGGTGATAATTCTTCTAAATCTTTTGCATCAACAGGTGCATATTC
Organism: Saprospiraceae bacterium; assembly: GCA_020627985.1. Classification (GTDB taxonomy): domain Bacteria; phylum Bacteroidota; class Bacteroidia; order Chitinophagales; family Saprospiraceae; genus JAHDCE01. Next base: position 778 of record JAHDFV010000023.1, on the reverse strand, counting down.
ATTGACTGTTCTTGCTGTAATTTTATCATCTTCTTTTTCTTCAAGATTATAAACTTTCGTTTGACTTACTTGATTCACCATCGCCATTGAATCTTCAACATTGAATGAAAAAGATACATTTTTATGGTACATTAAATAGATACCAATTAGGATTAAACTTAGTCTAAAAATAGGCAATCCTTTCTTTTCAATATGACGAAAAGGAGCCATAAATGTTCGGTACATTTTAGCTCTTAATGCCATTACAGGACGCAGGAGAATGACGAAAATTTGACGTAATAATTCGCCTAAATTGGGGTTGATTTGGTTGGCAAAATCACAACCTTTATCCATGCCTTTTTGGATGATTGGAAATGCTTTTTTCTCTTTTGAATTTTTGGATGTTGACTTCATATGATGGACATTAAAGATTTATAATAGGATGTTTAGTTTCTTTATAAGTATAACGCAAATATAAAACAATTTGTTTCCTAAAAGCAAATTAATTGTAAACAAATTGTGTTTTATTTTTGATTTGCGTATATCTTTTTGTTTGAAATTATATTCAAAATCAGGCGCACTCCTCCTTTCATTAGTGGCTTTAGCCACTAATGAAAGGAGGTTTGTTTTAAATGAAAAAAAGAATAAAAAAGTGTAAAAAGTACACTTCATTTTGGAGTTATGTAGGATAAGTTACCTAATGAAGTGATTTAAAAACTAAAGTTAAAATGATTTGTAAGTGCTTGAAAAACAAGATAAAGCTCTTTTTGAGATTCATTCCCGATAGCTATCGGGATAG
>JAHDFV010000333.1 GCA_020627985.1 Saprospiraceae bacterium | reverse complement strand
CAAATTAGACTTTTACAAAACATATTAATTTTATATATTTTATTTAAATTAAACCTCTAGATTTTAATTCTAAATACTTATTAACTGTACCCATTGATAAATCTTCTGGTTTAGTTAATATAGCTTGTATACCGTATTGCTTTAATTTAGAAATGATTTGTTCTTTTTCATGTAAAAAACGTTTGGCAACGGTTTGGTGGTAAATTTCTTCTACACTTTCAACTTCTTCATCTGCGTAATCTTTAATTTCAGAATTTTCAAAAAAGACAACGACCAGTAAATGTTGATTATTAATTCTTCTTAACAATGGAAGTACTCTTTCTAATGAGTACATGCTTTCGAAATTGGTAAATAAAAAGATTAAACTTCTACCAGAAATTAAATTTCGTACAGCTCTGTATAATAATTCATAATTGGCTTCTAAGTTTCTTTCTTTTTCTCTATAAAGCGTTTGTAAAATTGTATTTAATTGGTTGGCTTTTCGATCTGCTTTTATGGATGAACCGATCATATCCGAGAAGGTCATCATACCTGCTCTATCATGTTTCTTTAAGGCAATATTAGAAATGACTAAAGTGGCATTAACTGCATAATCCATTAAACTCAAACCATTAAAAGGCATTTTCATGCTACGGCTTTTATCAATTATACAGTAAATTTGTTGGGCTCTTTCGTCCTCATATTGGTTGACCATTAATTTACCTGTTCTACTCGTTGCTTTCCAGTTGACAGAACGATAATCATCTCCTCTTACATAATCTTTTATTTGTTCGAACTCATAACTGTGTCCAATTCTTCTCATTCTTTTCACCCCTCCTTTATCCATCGTTACTTTATCAAAAGCTTTTAATTCAAAATTTTTCATTTGAATTAATGAAGGATAAACGGGTAAAGTCATTGGGAATTTATGTTCGTATTTTCGTTGTAAAATTCCTAAATAAGATGTCAAAAATACATTGACAAAACCAAAATGATATTCTCCTCTTACCTTTGGATTTAGTTGGTAGGTTATAATATTTTCTTCAAAAGGTTTTAATTTAAAATTAAATTCAAAATCCCTTTTTTGAAATTCAACGGGGATTTCATCAATGACGGTTACATCATATGTTTGAGAAGAAATATTTTCTATTGTTAATTTAATTGGATTATCATCACCTAAAGAAAAGACTCTTGGTAAATGCCTTCTTATTTTAATGGGTCTTTTTAAAGCAAATAATAATAAACCATCTACAACGGCTAAGACTCCCAAAAAGGTCAACAATGCCCAAGGTAAAACAATTGGATCAAATCCTATATTACTAAAAAATTCTGTATCATTTAAAAAATAAGAAATGACAAATAAAACGACAACTCCCGATGCGATTCCAAAAAACCGTGAAGTAACAAACACATCTTTCATCAAACGATATAGCAATGCCAGTATCCCTACTCCTACTAAAAAGAGTATGAAATAAATTGCAATCTGCTTATCATCCCAAAATGTGCTAAAGTCAAACATATATTATCTTGGTACTTCTATTCTTTTTAAAATTTCATCAATGACATCACTTGTTTCTGTGCCTTCCATTTCTCTTTCTGGTGTGAGAATAATTCTGTGATTCATTACTGGATACGCAACATATTTAATATCATCAGGCGTTACAAAATCTCTACCATTCATTGCAGCAATAGCCTTGGAAGTTTTCATAATGGCTAATGAAGCTCTAGGTGATGCTCCTAGAAATAAATCACCATTATTCCGAGTATCCACAACAATTCTTGCGATATAATCTAATAATTCATCTTTAATGTGAACTTTCTCTATAATCTCAGAATATTTCTGAATTTCTTCAGCAGTAAAAACAGGTTTCACCTCTTCCTGCTGTATATTTCTAAAATCTTCCTTGAATTTTCTTAGTATTAATTGTTCATTTTCTAAGGATGGATATTTCAATATAATTTTAAATAAAAAACGATCTAATTGTGCTTCAGGTAATTTATAGGTTCCTTCCTGCTCAATTGGATTTTGCGTGGCTAAAACGAAAAAAGGCGGTTTCATTTTATGGGTTTCACCATCAACCGTTACTTGCTTTTCTTCCATGGCTTCAAATAAAGCTGCTTGTGTTTTTGCAGGAGCTCTATTGATTTCATCAATTAAAACAATATTAGAAAAAACAGGACCAGCGCTAAAAGTAAACTCAGACGATTTCATATTATAAATCGTAGTACCAATTACATCAGAAGGCATTAAATCAGGTGTAAATTGAATTCTTGAAAAGTCTACATTTAATGTTTTAGCTAATAATTTAGCCGTTAATGTTTTAGCAATCCCAGGAACGCCTTCTAATAAAATATGTCCTCCTGTTAAAAGACCTGCTAACATTAATTCAATGGCTTCATCTTGTCCTATAATTACCTTTTGAATTTCATCTTTAATCTTATCAACTGCATCGCTAATCCGATTGATCTCAGCAACATTTTTTTTGACCCAAGCTGGTGTTGACTCTTGTTTGATTTCGTCTTGATTATTGAAATTATCGTCCATATTAAATTATTTGCATTGTTTTTCAACATCTTCGATTGCCCGATGAAATCCTTTTAAAGTTTCGTCAGAAACAACAGAAGAGCTTACGATATTATCGTAATAACTAAATGTTTGTTTTAATACTTTTATATCTACACCCGATCGTTTTGATAATTGATCGAAGAATTTTTCATTTCGTTTTTTTGTCCCCATATTATATCGATTCCGAATGAAGGATAAAAACATTTTCATTTTCTGTTCGCACAGTTTTAAATGATTTTGTTTATTATAATATAGCGCACCAATCGTTGAAATAAATTCTAATGAAGTATTATTATTTATTTCTTCAACAGGTATTAATCTTTGTTTTCTTTTAGACCGAAACATTAAATACAAAATAGCCATTCCAATTAAAGTGTACCAAGCCCAAGAAAGATGTTTATTTTCTAGAATGTATTTTAAAGGTGTTTCATTTGCTAAGGTTAATTCTGCAGAATTACTTCGAATGCTATTTCTTCTTCTACTTGTTACTTCTTTTATTCTACTATAGGCATCCCAATAAATATGACCATCGGATAAATGAGAAAAAATCTTTTCAGCATATTCTTTACCAATAGGATCTATCATTTGAAAATTCGTAAACGCGATTGGATTAGTATGCAAATAAACGTTACCTCCAGGTAAGGAAAAATCATCTGGATCAGAATAACGAATCATTGCAAAATTGGCATATTCGTTTCCTTCTTCATCTTTAAATGCACCTAATTCCGTCATACCAGATTCCATATTACAGAAATATGAAGAATCAATATAATTCCAACGATAATTAGAAACTCTGTTGTTTCGTATAAATCGATATTCGAAATCAAGGGAATCCATTAAATCTGGATGATGCATATTCATCACAGCCATTGTGTCTTGTATCCAAGCAAAGTCATTCCAAGGAACATCTATTCCCTCTTCATCTGTACATTCGTAATAATAGAGATGAAACATTAAATCATGTGGAATTGATTTACAAGAGATAAAAGCATTGTTTCCTCTAGCAACAAAATCTAAAAGTCGTTCTACATCTGCTGTATCTAAAAACGTGGCTTCTCCTATAAAAACATAATTCTCTGTAGAATCTGTTTCGAGGGGTAAATCGGTTGGAAGATCTGTTGTGATATTTTTTACTGTTCCATTAGGAACATAACTGTCCAACATTTTATTAATGACAGATGTCCCGTATGGTTGTAGACTTTTTTCTTTGTAGGTTTCTTTCCAATTAAATTTTTTGGATTTGCCTGATCCGAAAATGGCAAATAGTACGATAAGGAGTATCGCAGTAGTAAAAAGTGTTATGACAACGGATCTTTTCATTCGCTGAAAATAATAGATTGTTTTCTGGTTATATCAATTCTAATGTCCTAATATTATCGGATACTCAAATATATGTATATCTATGATAAGATTCTTGAGTATTTAGACGAACCTTTCATTTACATTGACAATTTAAGTAATTAAATGAATTTAAAAATACGAACCCGAACTTTCTATGAAAAAGTTCGGGCTGATATTTAAGAAATGATCTATTTTCCTTCTCTAACCAATTATTTTTTTCTGATTTCTTTATCTCGTTTGATTCCACATTTTAGGAATTCATCAAATTTACTAGATTCTGATATTAAACCACCTAAGGGTTTATTCAAAAATACAGCATTATCATTTTCATCAATATGTGC
>JAHDFV010000332.1 GCA_020627985.1 Saprospiraceae bacterium | reverse complement strand
AAGTCATGTTATGCTTTTTGGCAATTTCTAAATATGCTGCTGTAGCTTTTGTACTATTTTCGCCACTGTATCTTGCAAATTGTGGAAAAAGATTTATTCGATCTCTAGGAACATCTTTCTTTAACAAGTATTTTCCAGATAACACACCAAAACCTAATGGAGAATATGCCATTAATCCTATATTCTCTCTAATTGCTATTTCAGCACTACCTACTTCAAAACTTCTGTTCAATAAACTGTAAGGATTCTGAATCGTTACCATTTTTGGTAAATCATGCATCTTCGATAAATGATTAAAATGCATCATTCCCCAAGCCGATTCATTGGAAATACCAATGGCTCTAATTCTACCTGCTTTGATGTGTTGATCTAATGCTTGAAGAATCTCATGAAAATTATCTTCCCATGGATCATTAGAATCATGTGTATAATCCAATTGACCAAAATAATTGGTCTTTCGTTCTGGCCAATGCAATTGATATAAATCAATATAATCCGTATTAATACGCTTTAATGAGTTTTCTATCGCAATATCAATCGATTCCTTTTTGAAATCTAAAGGTTTTCTAATGTAGGATAATCCCGCAGAAGGTCCTGCAATTTTAGTAGCAACAACGACTTTATCTCTTAGCCCTGTCTTCTTTAACCATGAACCTAAAATCTCTTCAGAAGCTCCTTGTGTTTCTTTTCTTCCTGGTACGGCATACATTTCTGCCGTATCAAAAAAATTGATTCCTTTTTCAAAAGCAAAAGACATTTGTTCATGTCCTTCATCTTCTGTGTTTTGCTCACCAAAAGTCATAGTACCCAAACAAATTTTAGATACTTTTATATCTGTATTTCCTAAAGTTGAAAACTTCATTTACTATTTTTTTAAGATTCTAATTCTATAATTTTTACTTGCTTATTAGAAGCAATAAATGTACGTATGATACCTGGTATATTGGAATTACTCGGATAATGTTGGATACATGATTTTAAATCATCAATATTCATATTTCCTGATGTAGAATCAAAATATCCATATCCTTGATACATTCCTTCTTCAATTAAAACGACTGCTGTTTCATCATCCGTTCGTCCTTTATCTAAAATGATACAATCATAATCATAAGGAGAAGACAATCTTTCTATAGCTGCATTGGCTCTTTCATTATATTCTTCAACTGTTTCTGTTTCTACTCCAGCACCTGAACACTGTCCCATTTGTTGAAACAAACAAGATTTCTCACCAATTCGTCCATCCATCAAACAATCGCATAATTCGAAATCAGTTTTAGCTCTAAACGAAGCCATCGCAGCAAAACTAGGTTTTTCATAAGCAGCAACTATGCTTGGGTGATTTCTATTTTTTGCGGTTATTTTAATATTATTAAAACAGATATAGCCTTTTTGGTTTTCAAAAGTGAGAATACCCATAGGTTTTCCTTTACCTTTTTGGGATTTATTGATAATCGGATTCATGGATCGAATCTCATGGGATTCCTTCAACAAGGCCACCAATTCACTTCCTGTTAATTCATAGGTAATATCTCTTACATGGCGTTCCATTTTATCCGCTTTATGATTTTTGCTTCTAAAATGTTCGAACACTCTTCTTTTGATATGGATACTTTTCCCTACATAAACAATTTCCCCTGCTTCATTATGAAAATAATATACACCTGTAGCTTGTGGTAAAGCTTCCAAGGTTTCAATAGCTAATCCTGTTGGTAAAATAGCTTCTTTGATGCCCTTCTTCATCATTGCTGTGAAATCGGTACTGCCATTCATCTTAATGATACGCTCAAAAACTTCAACTGTAGCAAGAACATCCGCCATCGCCCGATGTCGATCTGTTACTTTAATATCAAATTGAGTGATTAAATTCCCTAGACTATGTCCTCCTTGTAGAAATGGAAAAGCTTTACGGCTCATTTTTACCGTACACAACTGTTTTCGAGTATAAGTAAAACCAAGTCGCTCAAATTCAAATTTCAAAAAAGAATAGTCAAAACGGACATTGTGTGCTACAAAGATGGCGCCCTCAGTAATTTCTACAACCCTTTTGGCTACCTCATAAAATTTAGGTGCATCCTTAACCATATCGGTTGAGATCCCAGTAATTCGAGTGATATTGTATGGAACAGTTCGTTCTGGATTGATAAGACTTTCAAAACGATCAATGATTTTTTCTCCATCATGTAGCGCAATAGCTACCTCAATAATCTTTTCTCTATCTGCTCGACCACCAGTTGTTTCTAAATCTACTATTGCAAAAAGTTGAGACATACCCCAAATGTCATAAAAGAATATTGTTTCTTCAATTTATGAATGATTTATTTAAGGAAAAACTTTAAATGAATAAAGGTTATTACGAAAAATTTTTTATTTGAGACGAATTAGAGGTTTTTGGAAAAGACAAAGAAGGACTCGAAAAGCGTTACCTTAGCTACGGTTGAGAGGGATGATACAGTATTTTGAATAAAATAAATTTGTTCATAATTAATTATTCGTGATAACCTTTAATTATACGAGGTAGTATAAAAAAAATAAACCGGGCCCTCCTCAGAGCCCGGCTATAAAACAACATAACCATGAAATATTAACCGAATCAATTTTTTATTATCTTATTAATATAATTGCAATATGTGTGCCAAAATATTAAATACCAATTAAATAAACATATGTTTTTAACACAAATGAACTTTAAAAATTCTTATAGAATGTTTATCTCTTTTAGATCATTTCAATAAATTTCTAATTTATATTCTGATTGAAAGAATTAGAGAAATTTCAGGTAACTTTATACCATATTACATTTATTTTAATATCAAGTTCTATGCCAAATATAAAATTAATTCATATTTGTTATTTCCTGATAACTCTAATTTTATCAATCATATTTCCTTCTTGTAGACAGCATTCTACTGCTATTTATCCCATTGAAAAACAAGCTTTTAGTACTAAGGCAATGGTCGTTTCTGCTCATCCATTAGCAACAGACGCAGGCTTAGAAATTTTAAAGAAAGGTGGAAATGCAATTGATGCGGCAGTAGCGGTACAATTTGCTCTCGCTGTAGTTTATCCAAGAGCTGGAAATATAGGAGGAGGTGGATTTATGATATACAGAAGTAAATCTGGTAAAATAGATGCATTAGATTTTAGGGAGAAAGCTCCTTTAAAAGCGAATCGTGATATGTATTTAGATCCAAAAGGTGAAGTAATTCCTTTATTGAGCAGAAACGGACATTTAGCAGTTGGTGTACCAGGAGTAGTAGATGGGATGATTAAAATGAATAAAAAGTATGGTAAATTACCCTTTAAGTCCCTTGTCGAACCTGCTTATAAAATGGCAAAAGAAGGCATCTTATTGACAGAAGGTGAAGCAACACATTATAATAAATTCCAAGAGGATTTTAAGAAAGTAAATACAAAACCCAATTCTTTCATTCGAGAGAAACCTTTTCAGAAAAATGAAGTATTGATTCAACTTGATTTAGCGAATGTTTTACAACGAATCATGGAAAAAGGTGAAGCAGGATTTTATCAAGGAGAAACTGCAAAACTTTTAATTGAAGAAATGAAAAGAAGTAATGGTATCATTAGCCAAGAAGATTTAGATGCTTATGATGCTGTTTGGAGAACCCCCACAAAAGAACCTTATAAAGATTATTCTATTATTTCGATGCCTCCGCCATCAAGTGGTGGTATTGCTCTTTGTCAAATTCTGAATATTGCTGAGATGTTTCCGCTTTCAGAATATGGCTTTCATTCAAAAGAACATGTACACTTAGTCACCGAAGCAGAACGCAGAGTTTATGCAGATAGAGCTACTCACATCGGAGATAGTGATTTTTGGACTGTTCCTAGAAAAGAAATGTTGGATGAAAATTATTTAAAAAATAGAATGTCTAATTTTGACCCTTTAAAAGCAACGGATAGTGATTCAATAGAAGCTGGAGCTATCGCTCCTGTTGAAAGTGAAGAAACCACTCATTTTTCGATTGTAGATCAGGAAGGAAATGCTGTTTCTTTGACAACTACGATTAATTCAAATTATGGTTCTAAAGTCGTTGTAGGGGGAGCTGGTTTTTTCTTGAATAATGAAATGGATGATTTTTCCGCTAAGCCAGGTGTACCCAATCAATTTGGATTAGTGGGTAATGAAGCGAATGCTATTGCGCCAGAAAAAAGAATGTTGAGTTCTATGACTCCTACTATTATCACCAAAGATAATAAGTTGTTTAT
>JAHDFV010000022.1 GCA_020627985.1 Saprospiraceae bacterium | reverse complement strand
TATACTAAAATTTTCTTTTTTTTTTATCATTTATATTTAATGATTCCAGAAAAATTAGAAAAACCTGAGATGGTAAAAAGAACCAGTAAAAAAATAATCTTAGATATAAAAGAAGCGAATAGATTATGTGAATTACCCTTGGGTTGTATTCAAAACCCATTGCCATATAAATCAGGTTTAGTTATTGCTAAAAAAGAAGATTTACAAATGCCTATTGTTCATCATCCTGCATTTTATGGTTGTTTTGATTGGCATTCTGCAGTGCATGGACATTGGTCATTAATTTATTTAATGAAAACATTTCCAGGATTGGAAAAAAAGGAAATGGCATTAAAAATGATTGATGAAAATTTAACGGCAGAAAATATATTACAAGAAGTTACTTATTTTTCATTAAATAAAAATAGTTCATCTTTTGAAAGAACATACGGCTGGGCTTGGTTATTAAAACTTCAAGAAGAATTATATACTTGGGATCATCCTTTAGCTAATAAATGGTATATAAATTTAAAACCGCTCGCTGATCATATTTCAAAAGCATATATAGATTATTTGCCGAAATTAGTATATCCCATTAGAGTAGGCGAACATACCAACACAGCCTTTGGATTAAGTTTTGCATATGATTATGCCATCACAATTGGAGACAAAAATCTATCTAATATAATTATTAAAAGTGCTAAACGATTTTATCAAAAAGATATTGGTTGTCCAATTAGTTGGGAACCTAGTGGTCATGATTTTCTTTCTCCTTGTTTACAAGAATTAGATATTATGCGGAAAATATTAAATGAAGAAGATTTTGATAAATGGTTTTCTCAATTTGTACCTGATTTATATAATGAAAATTTAATATTAGAACCAGGAGAAATTAGAGATCGTTCAGATGGAAAATTAGTTCATTTGGATGGATTAAATTTATCTAGAGCATGGTGTTTATATCCATTAAAAGAAAATAATAATGCATATAATTTAGCAACAGAACATTTAGAATTTTCTTTGTCTAAAATTACTGATGGAGATTATGCTGGTCAACATTGGTTAGGTTCTTTTGCATTATATGCATTTAAAACACAGAACGAGGCAAATAATTAAATGATTTATCAATTTAATTAAAAATGAAAAGGATTGATTTAAATTGTGATATGGGTGAGTTGTTGCCTGGTGAAAGTAATAATTTTGATCAGGAAATAATGCCTTATATTTCTTCTTGTAATATAGCATGTGGTTTCCATAGTGGAACACCTGCTATTATCGAATCAACAATTAAATCAGCTTTAAAACATAATGTAAAAATTGGAGCACATCCATCATATAATGATAAAGAAAATTTCGGTAGGAAATCCTTGTCAATACAGTGGGATCAATTAATGCCTGAACTCAAATATCAAATTTATGCCATTAAAGGAATGGTAGAAAATAATGGTGGAAAATTATATCATGTAAAAGCACACGGTGCTTTATATAATGATATGGTGAAGGATAAAAAATTAGCGCATAATTTTATTCAGTTAGTTTATTCAATTGACCCAGAATTAAAAATATATGCCTTAGCAAATTCTATAGTTTTAGATTTGTGCAAAGAATACCGAGTTGTGGGAATTCACGAAGCTTTTGCTGATCGAAAATATCAAGGAAGAACAGCGTTAAGAAGTCGAAAATTAGAAGGAGCTATTTTAGAAAAAAAAGAAGATGTGTTATTACAAATAAATAATTTAATTAATAATGAAATTGAATTATATTCTGGAGAAATTCAAACTTTGAAAGTAGATTCTATTTGCTTACACAGTGATACAAGAGGAGCTGTTGATTTAAGTAAATTGATATTCGAATATTTAAAAGAAAAAAACATTTTAATTGAATAATTCTATTTTTAATATTGAGAATTATAATAATGATTTTTTGATTATTACTTCTGAAGATAAAATGAAACTATCTTTATTAGGTAAGCATTTTTTTATAAATAAATTAAATTTTATAGAAGAAGTAATAGTAACGGAAATAGAACTTTGTCTTAAACTAAATGAATCATTTATTCCTGAAAATATTGATCAGTTGCTTCAAGAATTTAAATCAAATCATGTAAATGGAAAAGGAATTTATAAACTACCTGTTTATTTTAATAATCACCTCGATTGGAATAATGTAAAAGAACATACTGGAAATACTAAAAAAGAGATCATTGATCATTTAATTTCTAAAGAGTTTAATGTTGCTATGTTTGGTTTTATGCCTGGATTTATTTATTTAAATGGTTTGCCAAAGTCATTACAAGTTCCAAGAAAGAATATACCGTCTAAATATATTGAAGAAAATTCATTAGCAATAGGAGGTAAATATCTTGGGATTTATTCAGTAGGAAGTCCAGGAGGATGGCATGTGCTTGGACGTTTACCAATTACGGTATTTAATAAAAATAAATTACCTCCAGTTTTTTTTAATGTTAATGATGTAATTTGTTTAGAATCCATTTCTGAAGAAAAATATAATGCATTAAAAATGAAAAATATTTCAATTCAAGAATACAATTCATGAATCAATTCTTTGAAATATTAAAAGCAGGTCTTATGACTTCAATTCAAGATCAAGGAAGAAAGAATCTTGCTTATTATGCTATTCCTATGTCAGGAGTCATGGATCCTAATGCTGCATTGATTGCATTGTTATTATTGAATAAAGAAAGAAATGATCCTGTCATAGAATGCACATATATTCCTCCTCATATAAAATTTAATGCAGATACTGAAATTGCGATTTCTGGAGCTAATTTTAAATGGAAAATTAATAATAAAAATATTTCATTAAATAAAGTTATTTCAATAAAAAAAGGAGATATACTTAAAGGAGGAATGGCAGAAAAAGGGATGCGAGGATATATTGCTTTTAAAGGAAATCTTGAATTAAATAAAGAATTTAATTCTTATTCTACTTATACAAATGCAAGAATAGGAGGATTTGAGGGAGCTCTTCTTAAGAAAGGAGATGTTATTTATTGGAATGAAGAAAGTGATTTGTTTTTAGAGGATCATGTTATTCCGATAAGAAAAGGACCCGAATATAATTTTCTAACAGAAAATGGAAAAATTAAATTATCAGCACAATTATTTAAAATAAGTGCAGATAGTAATAGAATGGGAATTCGTTTAGAAGGAAAAAAAATTGAAAGCAATAAATATCAATTAGAAAATTCTGTACCAGTATTACCTGGTTTTATTCAATTGCCACCAAGCGGTTTTCCTATTGTTTTATTAGAAGATGGTCAAACTACAGGAGGCTATCCACGAATTGCATATGTTCCTAAAAAATATTTTCCTAAATTAAATCAAATGCCTTTAGGCGCGGAAATTAAATTTAAATTAATAAATTAATTTTTTTGCTGCTTCTAATTGCTCTGGTTTGCCTACATCCATCCACACACCATCATGTTCATATCCTTGAATTAAATAATCTTTAGAAAAATCCAAGTATGAATCAATAATTGAAAATTTCCCTTTTCTTTTAAATAAAGAAAAAATTCTAGGATGAATAACATGAACACCAGAAAAAGCTTTGAAAAATAAATCACTTTCAGTCGCTCTTTTTTGTCGAACAATTCCTGCCTTTATATTCGTCCAGCCATGTAATACATTTTGTTCATTAAATAATAAATAACGAGAAGTTTTTCTATTACGAATTGCCAAAGTAGCTAACGCTTTATTTTTAATATGAGCATCGAATAAAGCATTTAAATCTAAATCTGTAATAATATCAACATTGTGAACCAAAAAAGAATCGCCTTCTAATACATTAGCCGCTTTTTTTAAACCTCCACCTGTTTCAAGTAATTCTCCTCTTTCATCAGAAATAAAAATATTCGCACCAAAAGAATTGGTTTGTAAAAAATCGATAACGAGATCAGCGAAATGATGAACATTCACAACAATATCAGTAAATCCACAACCAACTAATTTTCGAATATTAATTTCTAATAAAGTTTGACCATTAATTTCAACCATCGCTTTCGGACGATCATTGGTCAAAGGGCGAAGTCGAGTACCTAAACCCGCAGCAAATATCATAGCTTTTTTCATGGACAGAAAAGATAATATTTTTACTGTAAATGTTCTTCTAAAAAAGTTTTTATTTCGCGATGACTCGGATTTTCTAGAATAATATGACCGACTGGATTAATTAAAAAAGAACTGGGTGCCCATCGAATACCATATTCCTTAGCCAAAGGTTGTTCAAACATTTTACTCGATCGATCAGCAATTTGTACAGTATGATAATTCCAATTCAGTCCATCTTTTTCTATGGCTCTTAGCCAACGAGCTTTCTGAGTTTCTAGGCCTACACCTACTATTTCAAAATTATCAGCTCCCTTGAATTTTTTATTATGAAATGTATTGTAAATTTCCTTTAATCCAGGATGAGCTGCTCTACAATCACCACACCAACTACCCCAAAATTCAAGTAAAACATAATTGCCTTGTAAATCTTCTAATTCAAAAGTTTCACCATTCGGTTGTGTTCCTGTAAAATTATATGCCACATCCCCACTGTGATAATTCGGCATAAAATAAAAATGCCTTCCTAAGTAATAACCAGCAATCAATAAAACAGGGATGATATATTTTAAATACTTTTTCATAAATCAGTTTTGATAATTTGAATTCGTTTTCCACAAACTCATCAAGTTATTAACAACTTGAATAAAAAATTATTTCAAAGATGAATAAAAAAATGATGTCAAAAAGGTATAAGACAGACATTTGTCTATCTTTGCGTGCAATCAAAAAAGATTGCGTCCCATGCCGAAGGATTCTACAATTAAGTCTGTTCTCATCATAGGGAGTGGACCTATTATCATAGGACAAGCCTGTGAATTTGACTATTCAGGAACTCAAGCATCTCGATCTCTTAGAGAAGAAGGAATTGAGGTCACTCTAATTAATTCTAATCCTGCAACAATTATGACTGATCCCGTTACGGCGGATCATGTCTATCTTTTACCACTAACAGTTGAAAGTATTGTTCAAATACTTGAAGAACGTCAAATTGATGCTGTTCTTCCAACTATGGGTGGACAAACAGCTTTGAATCTTGCTATTGAAGCAGGAGAACAGGGTGTTTGGGAAAAATACAACACCAAATTAATCGGTGTTGATTTGGATGCCATTGAACTTGCTGAAAATAGAGAGGCCTTTAAAGATCATGTCGTAAAATTAGGGATGCATGTCGCTCCTTCTCATATCGCCAATTCCTTTTTAGAAGGAATGGAAGCAGCACAGAAAATAGGTTTCCCATTAGTGATTCGCCCTTCCTATACCTTAGGAGGAACAGGTGGAGGTTTCTGTATGAAAGAAGAAGAGTTTTCTGCTGCCTTAAGAAGAGGATTAGAAGCTTCGCCAACACATGAAGTGTTAGTAGAAAAAGCAGTATTGGGTTGGAAAGAGTATGAATTAGAATTATTAAGAGATTCTAATGACAATGTCGTGATCATTTGTACAGTAGAAAATCTAGATCCAATGGGTGTCCATACTGGAGATAGTATTACCGTTGCTCCTGCGATGACCTTATCAGATACAGCCTATCAACAAATGCGAAATGATGCCATGTTGATGATGCGCTCCTTAGGGAATTTTGCTGGAGGATGTAATGTTCAGTTTGCACAAAATCCTGAAACAGAAGAATTAATAGCAATTGAAATAAACCCAAGAGTAAGTAGGTCTTCTGCGTTAGCAAGTAAAGCAACAGGATATCCCATTGCTAAAATTGCTGCAAAATTAGCTTTGGGTTATACATTAGACGAATTAAAAAATCAGATTACAAAAACAACTTCTGCTTACTTTGAACCAACTTTAGATTATGTGATTGTCAAAATGCCAAGATGGAATTTTGATAAATTTCATGGATCTGATCATACCTTAGGATTACAAATGAAATCTGTAGGTGAAGTGATGGCTATCGGAAGAAACTTCCTTGAAGCGATGCAGAAAGCTTGTCAATCTCAGGAGAATAATCGAATGGGATTGGGAGCAGATATGAAAGAATGGATTCGGACAGAAGATATTTTGAAGCGATTAGAAACACCTAGTGATGATCGGATATATCGATTAAAAGATGCTTTACGTTTAGGTGTACCTAAAAGAACCATTCATAAATTAACAGGTATTGATATGTGGTTCATTAAGCAAATAGAACGCTTAGTGAAAGCAGAACAAGAACTTATTCGATACAATGTTGCTGAAGATTTATCTGAAGAATTCTTAAGAGAATTAAAAGTGATGGGCTATTCTGATGCTCAAATTGCTTGGGTTATGCGTATCAAAGAAGAGCATGTAACCAAACGAAGAAAAGATCTAGACATTAGGAGAACGTATAAAATGGTGGATACCTGTGCAGCAGAGTTCGAAGCATATACACCTTATTTCTATTCAACCTTTGATCAGGAAAATGAAAGTATTCCTACAACCAATAAAAAGAAAGTCATTGTTTTAGGTTCTGGACCAAACCGTATCGGACAAGGTATTGAATTTGATTATTGTTGTGTCCATGGTTTACTCGCTTTAAAGGAAGCAGGTTATGAAGCCATCATGGTAAATTGTAATCCAGAAACCGTTTCTACCGATTTTGATATTGCAGATAAACTATATTTCGAACCTGTTTTCTGGGAACACATTGAAGAAATAATTGATCTTGAAAAACCAGAAGGCGTCATCGTTCAATTGGGGGGACAAACTGCATTGAAATTGGCGAAAAAATTCCATGAAAAAGGAATTAAAATAATGGGTACTAGCTATAAACATATGGATATAGCGGAAGATAGAGGTGTCTTTTCTGATTTATTAAAAACCCTTGATATTCCTTATCCTAAATATGGATCAGCTATCAATGCGGATGAAGCCATTGAAGTCGCAAATAAGGTAACTTATCCAGTCTTAGTTCGACCGTCTTACGTTCTAGGAGGTCAACGAATGAGAATTGTCATTAATAATGATGAATTAGAAGCTCAAGTATTGAGTATTTTAAAACACATTCCAGATAATAAAATCCTTATTGATCAATTTCTAGAAAGAGCCAAAGAAGCAGAAGTCGATGCCATTTGTGATGGTGAAGATGTACACATCATGGGAATCATGGAGCATGTAGAACCTGCAGGAATTCATTCAGGAGATAGTAATGCTTTATTACCCACTTATTCCCTTTCGGAGAATGTATTAAGTTTGATGAAAGAATATACAAGAAGAATTGCATTTGCACTTCAAATAAAAGGTTTAATCAATATTCAATTTGCGATTAAAGATGAACAAGTATTTGTAATTGAAGCGAATCCAAGAGGATCAAGAACCACTCCTTTTATTGCGAAAGCTTATCAAATTCCTTATCTAAATATTGCTACACATTGTATGATTGGCAGTAAAAAAATTAAGGATTTTAAAGTAGAGAAAAACTTAAAAGGCTATGCGATTAAAGAACCTGTTTTCTCTTTTAATAAATTTCCTAATGTAGATAAACAATTAGGACCAGAAATGAAATCAACAGGAGAATCAATTCGATTTATTGATGATTTAACGGATCCATTTTTTAGAGAATTAGAACGGAATCGGTATATGTATTTGTATCGATAAATAATGAAATAAAAAGAGGCTGTCTCAAAAGTAAAGACAGCCTCTTTTTTATTTCATTTAATTGTCGCTTATATAGTAAAGCTTAATATATTTTATTTTTAACGTTTAATTATAGAATAATTTAACTAAAAATAATTTAAGAACAAGTACATTTGATCCACAGGAAGAATATTGTAGATTATGTTTTAAATTTTAAGCACACTAAAAATATATCTAACGTTCAAAAGTTTCTTTTTTACTCTTCCCAAAAGAATGTTTATAATATTTAGCCATACCTCCCTCTCTCAAAAAATGGAAAATATTTTATTCACTCAATTTATTTAAACTTTTATGAAATCATTTTATTTTTTATTTGTATTCATTTTCCTTTCAATTGGAATAATGAATGCCCAAATTTCTTTAGTTCCTAATGCAGCAGTGACCGCAGGTTCAACAACAGTCAATCATTACGCATTTGGACAATGTGGTACAAATTATGGTAATTTTTCGGGATCAGATACTGAGGAATTGTATACTTATACTGCAACAGCAGATGTCCCTTGTGCTAGTTTGAATTTAGATCCAGCAACACAATTTACAGGAGTTTTTGTTTTTGAAAATGCTTTACCAACGAGTACAGCAGATGCCTGTTTAACCAGTGCTTATTCAGGAGTTTTTGGGAACACAGATCCAGTAACAGCTAATTTTGCCATGACCAATGGTACAACTTATTACTTTGTAGTTACTTCTGAAGGAGAAGGAGATGTTAATTTCGATATAGATTTAGACATACCTACATTAGGAATGCCTTTTGTTGTTATGAGTTCTCCAGCAAGTCCAATAGAAGTAGCAGATGGTACAACTTTAAGTTTTTATGATACAGGAGGTCCTACATGTGATTATATGGAAGATGAGAGTTATGAAATGACAATTTGTCCAGATGCAGCAGCAGTTGCAGCAAACAAAATTGTACAATTAGAATTTACTGAATTTGATATTAATAATACTTGTGAAACAAATACATCATTAAGAATATACAAAGGAACAAGTGTAGTACCTGCAAATGAAATTCCTATTGATGGAAAATATTTAAATCAGGATTTTACTACAGATGTAAGAATATTTGCTTCGATTATAGCTGGTGGATGTATGACAATTACATTTGATAATCCTGCAATAGCAGGAGCTTGTGAAGGAACAGGATGGACTGGAAACTTTACTGTAATTGACAATCCATGTACGACTACAACAATGGCAGATGAATGTAATATTGCTCCTTTATTAATGACAGGACAGGAATTGTTAAGTACTTCTGAATGCTTTACAGGTGGTTTGTCAGCTTGTGGATTTGGTTATAATAATAATGGTTGGTTTAAATTTATTCCGACAGCGACTACAGTTAATATTGGTTATGAAATTACTGGAGGAAATGCTTGTTATACAGGTACAGGTGGAGACGATGATGAATTGCCTAATATGACTACAGGTATTCAAATGTTACTTTATGAAGGTTGCGGAGCAGCTGATCAAATTTGTACAAGTACTTTAACAACAGGAGGAATTGATGTTGCAAATGGAGTTTATGCTTCAGGTACTTGGGATATAACTGGATTAACAGTGGGTCAGACCTATTATGCTATGTTTGATGGATATGGAACAGATTTATGTAATTTTAAAGTAAGTGGTGATGCTACTGTTGCTTTACCTATAGATTTGACTGCTTTTTCAGTAAAAGAACAAGGTAAATCTAATGTATTATATTGGACAACTGCTTCTGAAGAAAATACAGCATCTCACATTATAGAACGATCTGAAGATGGTCGTTCATTTAAAGAAATTGGAAATATAATTGCTGCAGGAAATTCTATTGAAGTAATCAATTATAGCTTTATTGATGATAAGCCTAAGACAATAAGCTATTATAGATTAAAAACAGTTGATTTTGATGGATCAAAAGGATATTCTTCTATAGTTTCTATTGAAAGAAATCCAAAAATTTTTGATATCAACTCAATTTCTCCAAATCCTGCAAGAGGTGAGATTAATGTATTAATCAATTCAAATACTTCAAGAGAAGTTACCATGACATTGACAAACATTATTGGAGAAAAAGTACTAAACAAACAAATAGAATTGAACCAAGGAGAGCAAGTTGAAACACTTAATATTTCTCATTTAACACAAGGAGTTTATTTAGTAAGTTTAACTTCTGAAACGGAAAGTATTACTTACAAGATTATTAAAGAATAATTCTTCTTCTTTTTGTTTAAATAAAAAACGGCTGGCTCTATATAGAGTCAGCCGTTTTTATATTAATCATTCTAATGGGAGAATTTATCTAATCTTAATATCGCCATAGTTGACTTTTACTTTTATTACACCACCTGTGTTCGCTTTTCCTACATTGCCTTCTTCCCGATAAGAATAACCACTATCTCTTTTGTAAGTACTAATCATATTGTCTGGTAAACCAACATCTCCATATGATGCACTAGCTTCAATTTTATAATTGGCATTGGGTTCAGTAGTTATTTTGAAATTAGCATAACTACCATCCAAACGAATGGTTTCGAACCCATCTTTTAAGCTTTCAATTTTTAATCCACCATAGCTTAAAACTACATCAGCACTTTTTGCAATAGTCTCTATAATATAATCTGTATACTTTCCATCTGCAATTAAAGTTTCTACAAAATCAATATTGAATTTTCCATACTTCCCTTCTGTTCTTAAAGTCCCGACTTTATTGATATTATATTCATCATATTTAGTGATAGTTCGCATACTTTTTACATTGTCAACATACATTTGTGAATAACGAGTATTCATGTCTGCATCTAAAGCATTTTTTAGACTTACTTTTGAGTATTTTACTTCACCTGTAATAGTCTCCGCTTTCATAACAGTTGCATCTCCATATCCTAAGTATAGTTTCAAATCATTATTAACACCTTCAAAACGAATGCTTCCGTACCCTATCTCTGCATGTACGGGACCATTTGTTTCAGCAACAAAAGCATCACCATATTTATTCTTTACGTCCAGTACAGCATCTTTAGGAATAAAAACATCATAGTTGACTTCAAATTCATCCCGATCCGAAGCACTATAATTTGCCCAAGCCCAACTTTTTGATTTTTTATTTTCAATTTTAGTGATCGCTTTTACTAAATCTTCATCAGATTCAAATAAAATATTGATGCGGTCAAAAACATCCTCAGCTCTTTGTTCATCTTTTGCTTGAACTATGATTTTTACTTCAATTTTGACATTAGGTTTGTCCCAAGTTTTGACTTCCATTTTTCCATGCTTATTGTTTAGGTAAACGGAGCCTTCTTTATTCATGTCAAAAGATTTACTAATCTCTTTTGTATATTCTTTTCTTTTAGTCTCACTAGCAATTAAGCTAAATGGTAAAAAAAGAAGAAGAAAAAAGCTAAGGCGTAATTGAAAATTAAGCATACAAATTGATTTTAAATTATTTAAGATTAGTTAATGCAGGTTTTACTCGAGAAGTATTGTTACGATTTCGATCTAAATGATTGACAACATTTTCCAATAACATGTATCTACTCCTATAATTTTCTACCATTGCGTTTACCAATTGTTCATCTGATTTATGAGGGTTCTTTGCCCATTCCATATTTAAGGTATCATAGTATAATTCCATTTGTTTGATATCCCGATAGAGATCAGCATCATGATGACCTAAAGCCGTTAAACGACTCATGTTTTTATTGATCTGATTGGAATAATATTCAGTCATTTCACTGAATTCTGGATTCTTTTCACTAATTAATGCTACAGGAGAAGTGTTTAAGTTTTTAGGATCATTTGTAGTTGATCCAAAAACGAAATATCCTGCTACGATAAATAAAGCAATTGCTGCTGCTGATCGAGATGCGGTTTGCCATTTTCCTTTTTTGGGTTTAGGATGAATGGCGGCATCTATTTCTCCCCATAATTTTAAACTAGGTAATTCGACATCGAATTCCTCGTTATGGTCGTCAATAAATTGTTCTAATCTATCCTTACTCATGAGTTCTGTACTATATTTTGTCTGTCTTTCAAAATTTCTTTTAATCGTTTTTTCGCTCTGCTATATTGAGATTTTGAGGTGGAAACCGTTGTTCCAATAATTTCTGATATTTCTTTATGATCAAAGCCTTCTAAAGCATATAAACTAAATACAACTCTATATCCAGTGGGTAGTTGGTAAAGGGCATCATTAATTTTTTGAATATCAAGTTGGATGTCTATTTGCGTATTCTCCTCAGGTACTTTCTTGAATCGATTATCATCTAATTCTGTTAAGATCATTTTACGTTTCTTAATGAAATTAATACAATTGTTGATGACAATTCGTTTGATCCAAGCACCAATAGTAGAATCCCCTCTAAACATATGTAGTTTAGAGAATACATCGACGAACGAATTTTGTAACACATCTTCGGCGTCTTCTCTGCTTTTTAGCATTCGAAGACAGGTGTTAAACATTGCCTTACTGTAAAGTCGGTATAGCCTATATTGTGCTTTACGGTTTCCCGTAAGACAATCTTTGACCAACGCAGTATGGGTGTTTTCGATCATCGCTGCAGATTTCGATTTTATGAGGCGTTCTGCTGCCATGTGGATTTTGTTTGATTACATGTTTAATGACAACAACATAACTTAAAGGGTTGCAATAAGATGCAAACTTTTAACTTAAAATGTAAAAGCCTGATTGGATTAATCCAATCAGGCTTTTACATTTTAATCTATTAGGGATATTATCCTCTTATTTTTCTATACTTGGCTGAGTTCGAAGCATCAATTTTACTCATCACTCGGATAGCATCATTTTGCTCTTTTCGGGTCCCTCCTTTAAAAATTTCGGTTACTTCATCCCCTTTTGCTAAAGAAAACAAGCGAATGATCATTGAATTAGGATACCCTTTTTCAATTCTTTCTATTTCAGATAAAACCGAAGACATTACTGCTCTTCCTTCATTCATATTATCCGCCATAACATCTAAACCTAATCGATGATAATTATACATGGCTTGACGCATATTCCTTGTTCTAGGACTTAATACACTTTCTATCATCCAATATCTATTTCTATTGCTATCTCTAGATCTCCAACCTTTATATTGGTTGGCAGCACTTGGTGGAATATTATTGAGAAGTTCTTGAGCCTTTTGATAATAATCTTCTCCTCCAAATGGAGTAAAAGAATCATGATCCATTCCTAAAATTAAATAAACATAAAAACCTAAAACAGAAGTTAAATTCGAATTGAAAACATTCTCACTGAATTCTAAAGGTTGATAGGCTTCATAATTAAATTCTACATTTTTATCTATATAAGAAATTAAAGCAGTTTGATAATCACTATTATAAACTGGACGAGTAGCTTGGATAGCAATGTCTGAATTAAATGTATTACCATTTTCTGAAGTGATCGTAATTTGTAAATTACATTCAATTCTTTCTTCAGGTAAATATTCTTCAGTAGTCCATTGTTGATTGTTTAAAAAATCTTTCAAAGCCAGTTCTAAACTTTCCCATACTTTTGGATCAGTTGAAGATGCTTTTTGAGTATTTAAACTCACATTAAAATCGAATTCTTGGGCAACAAGATTCAAGGATAAAAAACTAACGAAGAAAAATAGTAAAGCCTTTTTCATAAATGAAAGGTTTGTGTCGGATATTTATTTTTGTATATCTAAGAGTTCATTGGCAATATCGTGCGCCACATCTCGCTTAGATTTTAACTCAAAATTACGGATAATATTGTCTTTTCTCACAATCGTAATTTTATTAGTGTCTAATTTAAAACCAGCTCCTTTGTCTTTTAATGAATTGAGAACGATAAAATCAAAATTTTTCTTTTTGAGTTTTCGTTGAGCATTTTCTAATTCATTATTGGTTTCTAAAGCAAAACCAACAAGAATCTGACCATTCTTTTTGGATTGTCCTAGATTAGCCGCAATATCTTTAGTCCGTTCTAATTCAATAAAAAGATCTCCTTCCTTTTTCTTGATTTTAACATCAGATATTTCTTTAGGACGGTAATCCGCAACTGCAGCTGCCATGATTGCTGCATCGCAATTCGGAAATACAGCAACCGATGCCTGAAACATGTCTTCGGCAGAACGAATTCGTTTTAAAGAAATATTAGGGTGTGAAACCTGTAATTGAGAAGGCCCCAAAACTAAATGTACTTTTGCTCCTCTTTGTGCTAACTCTTCTGCAATACAAACGCCCATTTTACCTGAAGAATGATTGCCTATAAATCGAACAGGATCCATAGATTCAAAAGTTGGGCCTGCTGTAACCAAAATTTCTTGACCATTGAAATCTTGCTGTTGAGCAAAAAAATCAGATAAGTAAGTTACAATATCTTCTGGTTCTGCCATTCTACCTTCACCACTTAAACCACTAGCTAATTCTCCAACACCTACAGGAATAATTTTATTACCGTAAGAAATCAATTGATTAATATTGTTTTGAGTAGAAGGATGATGCCACATATCTACATCCATAGCAGGAGCAACAAATACTTTACATCTAGCAGATAAATAAGTAGCAGAAACCATATTGTCACAAAGACCATTTGCTAATTTGGCTAAAGTATTAGCTGTAGCTGGCGCAATGATCATTGCATCTGCCCAGAGTCCTATTTCAACATGGTTATTCCATCCTTCATCAGTACTTACATCAGATAGGATGGGTGATTTGGATAAGGTTGAAAGCGTCAGGGGAGTAATAAAGTCCTTAGCAGATGTAGTCATAACAATTTTAACTTCTGCACCCGATTTAATAAGTAATCGAGTAAAAAAGGCTGCTTTATAAGCAGCGATACTGCCAGTAATGCCTAGCAGTATCTTTTTTCCTTTAAGGAATGAATGACTCATCTGTATGTGATAAATTTGAAATTATCCTTGAGGTTCTTCGTCTCTATATCTAAATTGTAATTCATCTTCCATGAATTCCTTTAATGCAATGACAGAAGGGTTAGGAAGCCTTTCGTAGAATTTAGAAATTTCAATTTGTTCTTTATTCTCATTTACTTCTTCTAAACTATCTGTAGCCGAAGAAAATTCTTCTAGTTTACCTTGTAATTCTACTTTAAGTTGAGAAGCCAAATGTCTAGCTCTATGAGAAACAATCGCTAAAGATTCATAGATGTTTGAACTTTTGTCAGCAATTTCATTTACGTTTCTCGCTCTTGCACTTGGTTCAATACCTTGTGCTCTACTTTTAATATCTTCACTCATTTATAATCTCTTTTAATTTATTCTTCGAATTTGTTAATATATCTTTTACTTGACTTGTGTACTCGCTATCAGAATGTCTAGCTAAGAAAGTTTCAGCATAAGTATTGGTTGCTTGATACCGTTCCTCTTGTTTGGTTAAAATACTTTTTTCAGCCCATTCGTATGATGCCTTGGCAATTAAATAGCGTACTTCTTCAGCATTTGGTGATTCAGGAAAATCTTTTAATAGATTTTTGAATGAAACGGTTGCTGCTTCGTAATTCTTTATATTATAATAAAGTTCTCCTTCAGCAAAAGCTTTCTTTTCTAATTTAATTCTACATTCATCAATCAATTTATTACATTCATTGACACGTTCACTTGTAGGATTGGTATTAATGAACAATTGAAATTCATCAATTGCTTTTGCGGTATAGGTTTGATCTAGACGATATGCTGGTGACATTTTATAATAAGAATAAGGAATCATAAATAATGCTTCTTCCTTGTTCTCACTATTAGGATATGTAGCGGCAAAATCTCTAAAGTAATGTGCAGATCTTAAATATGATCCTTGGCAATACAAAGCCTGAGCATAATTAAAGTAAATTAATTCTTGTTCAGGTAAACCTCTATATGCACCGATAACACTTTCATAAAGGGTTTGTGCTTTGAAACATTCATCTTCATCCAAATACCTTTTTGCACCTACAAGACGTTCTTCTGCAGAACCTTGTTGGCGAATGGTTTCAAATTCGGATTTACAAGAGAAAATTCCAAATAAAGAGATAACTCCAAATAGTACGAATAACTTTTTTATCATAAGTTTGCAAATTTACGGCTTTGTGATGAATTTATCAATTAGTGTGTAGCCTCAAATTTGCATATACGTGCAACAAATGCGTATTTTGAAAGAATATACAGTAGTTTATGCTTTTTAAACGATCAAATTTAATTTTTTATTGGTGTTTTTGTTGTTTTTTAACAGCCTGTTTTTCATCTGAACAGATAGAATTTGCTCCTGATGAGAAAATTTACTGTGATTTAACCCTTCAATATTTAGAAGGAGAGACCAAAATTAAGTCAGAAGTCCAATTTTCTATTCAAGGAAATGATTCCACTCGACCTTATTTTTTGACAGATCCAGTGCTGATAAATTCAACAAAATTAGAAAAGAAATTTGTACCCAAAAAAGGAGTTTATTATTGGGGTACTCAATCTGAAATACAATTAAATCAACCCATTTTTTTTACGTTTAATAATGTGGATGGGAAAAAGCATGAAATTCAAATTGAATTTCAAAAAAATAAGCAATTTCGTAGCTTAAATACAACCCTTTCTCTTAAAAATAAGTCTAAATGGTTAGAAGATGAAAAAAACCAAGTTTCTTGGATGATTTTAGATTCGAAAAAAGAAGTTCATATAATAAATCCCAAAAATAATATGAATGAAATGAATAAAGGAATGGCTTCCATTGTTCAAATTCTTGAAAAAGATAGTATTATTCCATTAGAAAAACATTTGGTGGTCAGAACAAAGATTAAATCTTTGTCATTGCCTCAAAAAGTAGAAATTATAGATTAGACATTCCGAACAATGTCTATAAAAGTTGTTTATATCTTGCGATTAAAATAATTGAAACGAATGTATAAGGGCAAAAAAATTATTGCAGTTTTACCTGCTTATAATGCAGCGCTAACGTTAGAAAAAACCTACAATGAAATTCCACTTGATTTGGTGGATGAAGTGATTCTTTGTGATGATGCAAGTAATGACAATACCATAGAGGTTGCTAAAAAAATAGGAATTCAGCATACCATTCGCCATGAAAAGAATAAAGGCTATGGCGGAAATCAAAAATCATTATATAATAAAGCTTTAGAATTGGATGGTGATATTGTCATTATGCTTCATCCAGATTATCAATATACACCGAAGTTAATTCCAGCAATGGTTAATATCATTGGTGATGAATTGTATCCTGTAGTTTTGGGGTCAAGAATTTTAGGAAAGGGAGCATTAAAGGGAGGAATGCCTTTATATAAATATATAGCAAATCGGTTCTTAACTTTCTCGCAAAATCTACTTGTAAACTATAAACTTTCTGAATATCATACAGGATATAGATCTTTTAATCGAGAAGTCTTAGAAACCATCAATTACAATCAAAATTCAGATGATTTTGTATTTGATAATGAAATGCTTTCTCAAATTATTTATGCTGGATTTGATATAGCAGAAGTGACTTGCCCCACAAAATATTTTGAAGAAGCTTCTTCCATTAATTTATCAAGAAGTACTAAATATGGCTTAGGTGTTCTTAGAGTTTCTATAGGACATTTCTTCCAAAGAATAGGATTAGCGAAATTGAAGATGTACCAGAAACAATCTTAGGATTGTTGTTGGTAGGTCAGAAATATTTTTCTGCCAATTAATATTAAAGCAAGTAAAACAGTATAGCTTACAGTAGCGGTCATCAGTTGTTTATTCAAATACGATGATGTGAAATTAAATAAATTTATAATGTTTTATAATGCTATTCTTCTTTTTTGCCAACTATTATTCAATTCATGACATTTAGATTAAAAAGAATACTGAATGATTAAAATAACACCTGTCGTTAAGAATTTATTGATTATCAATATCTTGATGTTTTTTGGTACAATAATGTGGCAACCAAATCCTACAGGAACAACTCTTTGGGATTGGGGTAGATTATCTTTAGCTATGTTCTATCCAGCTTCTGATTTTTTCAATCCTTTCCAAATCATAACACATATGTTTATGCATGCAGATGCTATGCATTTAATCTTTAATATGTTTGGTTTGTATATGTTTGGATCAGCTTTGGAAAGTAATTTGGGTAAGAATAAGTTTTTAAAATTTTATTTAATTGCTGGCTTCGGAGCATTAGCTTTTCATCTTTTAGCGATGTGGATTCAAATCAATTTTTTGCATGCCAATGATATTAATATTCATATTCCGATGCTGGGAGCATCAGGAGCTTTATATGGAGTAATGGTTGGTTTTGGTATGAAATATCCAAATGCAAAAATGGGATTGCTTTTTTTACCCATCATGGTAAAGGCAAAGTATTTTATACCTGCAATATTAGCGTTTGATTTATATTCTGGTTTAACGGGTTCTTCTATTTTTGGGCATGGGAACATTGCACATTTCGCCCATCTAGGAGGCGCCTTAACAGGTTTTATTCTCAGTTTATTTATTAAAAAGGACGATCAATTCACCAGATGGAACTAATGAGAGAACTAATATCCTTTAACCTTGTTAATTCTAAGCAATTAAAAGTATAAATCATTATTTTTGATAAGCCTTAATAAAGATCAGCAAATCTTAATGCTACATGTTTAAATCAATTTGGGACGATGCAGTACACTATTTCAAGACAGGTAACATGGTTGTCCGGTTGATCTTGGTGAATATTGCTATTTTCTTAATTATCAATATTGTTGGAGCTTTTTTAAATGCTGGAAATGGATTTTCTTCAAATCCTGGCTTTAGTTCATTGATAGAGTTTTTCTCGGTTCAATCAGATTTAAAGAAATTTATACTGAAGCCCTGGGGACTATTCACTTGTATGTTTTTACAATATCGATTCTGGCATTTATTTTGGAATATGGTGCTCCTATATTGGTTTGGTAGGATAGCAGGAGATATGCTGAATGATAAACGAATCTTACCTATTTATGTCTTAGGTGGTTTATTTGGAGCCGTATGTTTTATTATATTTTCCAATTTTCTACATATGGCTAATCCATCTTACGGTTTAGGATATTCTTTAGGAGCCTCTGGAGCAGTAATGGCTATAACAATGGCAGCTGGTGTGATTGCGCCAGATTATAGAATCAATTTAATATTATTTGAAACCAAGTTAAAATATATAGTAGGAATCATTGTATTCTTTGACATACTTGGTGTTTCTTCAATGGCAGAATCTTCGACAGATCATTTTGCGCATTTAGGTGGTGCCTTTTTTGGATGGTATTTTGTTTATTTATTAAGAAGAGGAGTGGATTTAAGTGATCCATTTAATCGATTTACAGATCGGATAACAAGCTTCACGAATAGATTAAAACCAAATTACCAACCACCAAGACCTCAACCTAAAATGGTTTTTAAAAATCAAGAAAGAATTAAAAACACAACTAAACCCAATAGAAGCTCAGATTCTGTTACCTTACAAGAAAGGGTAGATATAATCTTAGATAAGATAAAGAAAAATGGAATCAAAAGTTTAACAATAGAGGAGCAAGAGATTTTGAATGATTATCGTAATAAATTGTAAATTAGAACATGTCGAGTAAAAAGGATGGATGCTTAATTCAACTTTTGAGGTGGTTTAATTTTTTAATGATTATTCTAACAGCCTTGTGCTACGCTGCTCCGTATTTTCCACCAACTACATTTTGGCCATTTATCTTTTTAGGACTTGGTTTTCCGATTGTTACTTTTATTAATGTTGCT
The DNA here is from genome assembly GCA_020627985.1 of Saprospiraceae bacterium. Lineage (GTDB taxonomy): Bacteria > Bacteroidota > Bacteroidia > Chitinophagales > Saprospiraceae > JAHDCE01. The sequence continues at coordinate 6,166 of JAHDFV010000022.1, read as the reverse complement.
TTATTTTTGTTTTGGGTCTACCGAAAAAAATGGTATGTCGTTTTTCCTTTGATCTGTCTAGTTATGAGTTGGGGAGGAATCCAAACATTTTTTGGTCATCCATTTCGTTCAACAACCGAAGTTGGTAAATCAAAAACTATAAAAATTTTATCTTGTAATGCGAAAGGAGGAGGTAAATATAAAACAGATGAACCGAAAGCTTTTATTAAAGAAATAAAAGCGATTAATCCTGATATCATTGCATTCCAAGAACTCAATATTAAAACGCATCGTTTTAAACCTTTAAGAGAAATTTATCCTTATTTTTCAACTCGTCCAACGCAACCCATTTTATCAAAATATCCCATTGTAGAAAATAAAGATTTAGAATTAGAATCAATTCGAACACATAATGGGGCAATTTATGCAGATATAAAGATTGATAATCAAATATTAAGATTGTACAACGTTCATTTACATTCTAATAAAATATCGGGGAAAGTAGACGAAATCTCTTCAGGAACGGAATTGTCGGACTTAAATGATAAAGAAACCTTTGATAAAACAAAGGATATTTTAGGATCTGTAAAAAGAACAGCAGCGATCAGAACTAAGCAATCTTTGAAAATTAAAAAGGATATGAATCGCTCTTCATATCCTTTAGTGATTTGTGGAGATTTTAATGATTCTCCCATATCATATTCATATAAAACCTTATCTAAAGGGTTGAAAGATACCTTTGTAGAGAAAGGAAAAGGTTTTGGTTTTTCTTTCAAAGGAGGGATTCCTTTTTTAAAAATAGATTACATATTGACATCACCTGAAATACAAACCGTTTCTACACAATTAGTCAATTCTCAGATCTCAGATCATAAAATGTTAGAGTCTATAATTGTATTCCCCTCAAATTAAGCCCTTCATATATGGTTGATTTAAAATAAAGATGTACTTTTGCCCTCTATTTTGAGTTAACTCCTACAAATTGATTGTTGTCAACGAGTTGCTTCATTTTTAATCATAAAACAAAACATATAAAACCTATGGAAATGTTGGTTTATATTTTACCTGTTTTTGGATTGCTAGGTTTAGCCTATATGGCAGTACTAAATTCTTGGGTAAGCAAGCAAGACGAAGGGTCTGAAAAAATGGCGGGAATCGCTAAACACATTGCTGATGGAGCAATGGCTTTTTTGAAAGCAGAATATCGAATGTTAGCTGTTTTCGTATTAATTGCTGGTGCAGCTTTAGGTGTTTTATCTGCAATGGTTGAAACAACGCACTGGTTTATTATTATTGCTTTCGTAATTGGAGCTTTATTTTCTGCATTAGCAGGTTTTATTGGTATGCGAGTAGCGACCAAAGCCAATGTAAGAACAACTCAAGCAGCTAGAACAGGATTATCTAAAGCATTAGAAGTTTCTTTTAAAGGAGGAACGGTGATGGGCTTAGGTGTTGCAGGTTTAGCAGTGTTTGGTTTAAGTGCATTATTTGCTATATTATATATGTGGTTTATGGATGGCACTTGGGGAACAAATGGAGTTGCACAAATGACCATCTTATTAGAAACCTTAGCTGGTTTTTCTTTAGGAGCTGAATCTATTGCATTATTTGCTCGTGTAGGTGGAGGTATTTATACTAAAGCTGCAGATGTAGGAGCCGATCTTGTTGGAAAAGTTGAAGCAGGTATTCCTGAAGATGATCCTCGTAATCCTGCAACAATTGCAGATAATGTAGGTGATAATGTAGGTGATGTTGCTGGTATGGGAGCGGATTTATTCGGTTCTTATGTTGCGACAGTATTAGCATCTATGGTATTAGGAAACTATGTGATCCGTGATATGGGCGGTAATATTACTGATTCATTCGGTGGTATTGGACCAATTTTATTGCCAGTAGTTATTGCTGCAGTAGGTATTATCTTTTCAATAATAGGAACATTCTTTATTTCTGCAAAAGATGATGCTAAAGAAGCGGAGGTTCAAGGAGCATTTAATAGAGGTAATATTATATCAATTTTATTAACCGCAGCAGCTTGTTTTGGTTTAATCAGTTGGATGTTACCTGATGAAATGACAATGAAATTCTTTGGAGAAGGAGATAAAATTATTCCTAGTATCAATGTATTCTTTTCTGTATTAATTGGTTTATTCGTAGGATTTGCAATTTCATATATTACAGAATATTATACGAGTATGACAAAATCTCCGGTAATTGATATCGTACAGAAATCAAGTACAGGTGCTGCCACAAATATTATTGCAGGTCTTTCTACAGGTATGATGTCTACAGCTATTCCAATTATCTTATTCGCAGGTGCGATTTGGGCGACTTATACTTTCGCAGGATTTTATGGTGTTGCGATTGCTGCATCAGCAATGATGGCAACAACGGCGATGCAATTAGCTATTGATGCATTTGGGCCGATTGCAGATAATGCAGGAGGTATTGCTGAGATGAGTGAATTACCAGAAGAAGTAAGAACAAGAACAGATATTTTAGATTCTGTAGGAAATACAACTGCTGCAGTAGGTAAAGGATTTGCAATTGCTTCAGCTGCTTTAACGGCATTAGCATTATTTGCGGCATATGTTACGTTTACGGGAATTGATGGAATTAATATTTTTAAAGCGAATGTATTAGCTGCTTTATTTATTGGAGCAATGGTACCTGTAGTATTCTCTGCATTAGCAATGAGTTCTGTAGGTAAAGCTGCGATGGAAATGGTAAAAGAAGTTCGTCGTCAGTTCCGTGAAATTCCAGGCATTATGGAAGGAACAGGAAAACCTGAATATGATAAATGTGTAGAAATATCTACGAATGCTGCACTAAGAGAAATGATGTTGCCTGGTGCGATTACTATCGTAACTCCAATCTTAATTGGATTCATAATGGGACCTGAACCTTTAGGTGCTTATATGGCAGGTGTAACTGTTTCTGGTGTACTTTGGGCAATCTTCCAAAACAATGCTGGTGGTGCTTGGGATAATGCTAAAAAATCATTTGAAGCAGGAACAATGATTGATGGTAAAATGACGTACAAAGGTTCTGATGCACACAAAGCAGCAGTTACTGGAGATACAGTAGGTGATCCATTTAAAGATACTTCTGGTCCTTCTATGAATATCTTAATTAAATTGACTTGTTTAATTGGTTTAGCGATTGCACCAATTTTAGGAGGAGATCATGGTGGAAGTCATGGAATGAATGATATTGAAAAGAATGAGATCATTATAGGTCAAGAAGATAAAACATTAGGTGAAGCTTATATTATTGAAGAAAAAGATATTCATTAATTGATTTTCATTTAGAATTAAAAAAGCCCTTCAAGTATTTTCTTGAAGGGCTTTTTTAATAGATGAATTTGACAATTTTATTCCATTAAAAAATTCATATAAAATTGCATTTGTTCTTTTATTGATTCTGGGCCGTCTGGCCCTTTTGTTACATTGAAAATTGATTTATCAATATTAAATCGAGTTTGAACATGGAGGTAAGATTTATTATTTTTTAAATACGGTCTTATATTGCCTTTTGTAATAATAGGATGTTTAATTCCTTTTAAAATTAATTCTCCTTTTATTTCTACTTCGCTTGTAGTTTCAGTATTTAATGGTGTTGAAGCATTCATTATTTCTAGGAAATTAAAATGAGCATTTGGATATTTTTCACTATTTAAAATAGAATTAAAAATAGCTTCATCTAATCCAATATCCCCCATTGTAATTGAAGTAATAGGGATAGAAAATTGACCCTTCGCATTTTTTAAATCGAATTTATTTTCTTCTAGAATTAATTCCCCATTTAATTTAGAAACTTCTCCAGTATATGCATCTAATGGAGCAGCAAATTTAAAAAATAACATGGGCGTATTTTCTGCAAAAGGACCCGCAATTTTCCATTTGTTTTTGAAATTGAAATTCGCCCAATTTTCTTTTTCTTCAATAGAATTTTTATGATCTATTTTACCAAAAGAATGCCAAGGAATACTTTTAGTTGAAGCAGAGACGATATCGAATCCATCTCCATTTGAAGGGTTTTTAATTTGATGAACGATATGTTCTTCTAAAATAGCCGCTATTTTTTGAAAAGCTTTTTCAAGATTTTTATCTCTCACTGGTTTTTCAAAATGTTGATAAATAGGATCAATACAATTGTGTTGAGAGTATATTTCTCCAGTAATATTATAATAGCCTTTTTTATCTCTATAAGGATAAAAAGCCAAATGAAAACTTCTTGTACTTAATGAAGCATTCAGTTTTTTTATTTGATTAAAACGAACCGTTCCTTTTTCAATCCCTTTTCTTGCTGTTTCTAAAAAAGAATTTTCATTAAATTTCTTAGGTTTATATCCTTCTAATGCCGTGATTTTAATGGGAGCATAAATTTTAATTCGATCCATTTTCCACACCCATTCATTTTCTCTAATATTCGTTTCTTTTTCTTGATGCATGACTCTTGAACCTCTAATAAAATTTTTAACTTTTGTTATTTGATTCCAACGACCATTAAAAAAAGAAATGCCATCATTATTTCTAAAAGCAATGGCTGGTGTATAAGTAATTTCTTTTGGTGCTTTATCCGTAATATTTTTAAGAATAAATTCTATTTTTTCTTCTTCTGCTAATTTTTTTATTTCGGGTAAAATATCTTTTTTAAACGTACTAGAAACTTCAGAATTTATTTCTTGGACAAAAACGATTAATTGTTCATTTGTTGAAAAGAATTCTTTTTCATATTGTAATGAAAAAGGAAGAATGGAAAATAAAAATACAATTATGAATTTCATAAGAATTGATTTGAAAATAGATGAATCAATTAAAATTGGAAATGTAAAAATAAAAAGCTGTTTCCTTTTAAAAGAAAACAGCTTTTGTATAAAATTTGTTTTAAATAAAACTCATTATCTAAAAACAACTCTTTTATTAACTGGAGCAAATTCTTTATTATCTAAAGTGATTTTCACATAATAAATTCCTGCAGCTAAATTTTTGCGCTGTAATTCATAAATATTGTCATTAATTCCTTCAATAGTTCTAATCACTTTTCCTAATTGATCGATTAATTGAATATTGTATGTTTCAGAATAACCTTCTAAAACTATATTCGCTTTATCAATCGAAGGGTTTGGGTAAACGTGGATAGATTGGCTAATGTCAATTAAATCATTTGTAGGGACTATACCATTACAAACAATTTCATCATGCATAAATGTTTTAATGAAATTATCATATTCTGTTTGTGTTGGTTCTTGGAAATAAAAAACAACATGACCTCCTTCAGCTACAGAATAAAAAGAAGAAGTGATTCCGAGTGCTTGAGCTCTTTCATGAATTTTACTACTTCCTTCAACTGAAACAATAGGGACTCCGACATTTGCAATTCCATATCCGTAAGGGACGGTGCCATCATTCTCACTATGGCAACTTACAACAGGAGGGCCTCCCGCTTCAACAAAATTAGCTCTGTGCAAGGCTCCAGACATATTGATAACAGCTTGAATTTCTGCTGATGTCCCAGTATAAGAATCTCCAGGTAAATCGGTATCACCTTCGATCCCTCCATTTTCGGTTATCACTGTTGTTAAATAAGAAGGGATATTTGTTGATGTTGGCGTTAAATAAGCGGCATGTAAAGCTACAATTGCACCAGCTGAAATTCCACCAGCATATATATTATTAGGATCGATACCATAGGGATTACCATTGTCAAAACTATTTCTTAAAAATCGAACAGCTCCTTTCATATCAGAAACAGCCATTACAACTTCTTCTAACATTCCTATAGAATCAGGAATACCTTGAGCTAAGATATTATATAATCTATAATCAATAGCAGCAGTTACATATCCTCGTCTTGCATAATCTTGACAAAAATCTGCTACATCATCTCTTGAACCACCAATAAAACTACCTCCAAATGCATATACAATTGTTGGACGATCTGTTCTTGTATCTCCGTCAGGAGTATATATATCCATATATAGATCTTGGGTAGATCCTGTTCCATTTATATTCTGTCCATATTGAATGGTTTCTTTAGATGTTGTAGTAGCAATATCGTTAATGTATCTAAATTCATCACAGCCTTGACCTAGAACTTGATTGGTGAAAATGAATGAAACAATAAAAGTAAGGAATGTAAAATATTTCATAAATAAGTGATTTGAATTTTAAATTGATTAATGAAG
>JAHDFV010000331.1 GCA_020627985.1 Saprospiraceae bacterium | reverse complement strand
AATACAATGATTGGAAAAAAATAATTTATTTTTTTAAAAATTTATTCGAATAAAATTGATTTGAATCTTCATCTTTTACTTGAATAAAATAAATTCCTTTTGGTATTTCATTAACTATTAATGTTGATGTATTTTTTTGATTTAAATATTTTTGAAAAACCTTTTTACCGTTTACATCTAAAATATCAATACTATAATTTGAAGGAATAGGCATTTGAATATTAATATAATCTACAACTGGATTTGGATAAATTTCAAGTGGTAAAACATTCACTTCTACAATGGGCACTAAAGAATTATAATCAAAATTATAAGTTGCAGAACAACCTGAATCTGAAGTAACGGTTACATCATAATTTCCAATTCCAATATTGGATAAAGTTGATTGGGTACTACCATTACTCCATAAAAAAGTTGTTGTAGATTCAGCACCTAAAATAATAATAGAACCATCATTCGCTCCTGTACTTGATTCTTCTGTTACATGAACGCTGGTAAATAATTCAAAAGGACCAGTTTTTAAACTATCCATAGATTTAATTCCTTCCAACATACAATATTGAAGACATTCAGAATGATTAAAATTTCCAAAATTTCTTTTTTGAACATTAGGCGCTCCATTCGCTTTATATGCATCATACGCAACTTCTGAATTTTCGTAATAAACTTGTTCATCTAAGAAACAATAAAATAATTTTAAAGGCGACATCGGTGTCCAATCTATCAAATCATTATCCTTCAAAGCAAGATTAAAAGGATGATTAGGATCTGATTCAAAATCTGCTTGATAACTGGGTACCACCATATCAGTAGGAATGGGAGCACATTGTCCATTAATATATCCAATTCCATTATTTCCATCAAATAAAGGTGGAATTGTTGAATTATATGGCGGAACGAGAACATCATCAATATCTGTATATAAATTCCCATATGCTTCTTGTAAACCAAAGAAAACATAGGGCAAATATCCTGGAGTAGCATAAGGAACACCAGAATTAATAAAGTCAGTTTGTACACCAGAAACATCATAAGGCCCAGACATGGGTATGGCTTGTGTAACTACCATTTCATCGGATAAATCTTCTTGTATCATTTTATAGGTTGCCATAGAGGTATGTCCTCCCTGAGAATACCCAAATAAAAATAAATCCTCTCCTAAATTTATATCTAATTCCTCACCTAATTCTTTAGTCGCTCGAATCATATCCACAGTTGCTGATGCTTCAGAATCAGCATGAATATATGGATGAAAACCTGGAGAATCTCCCAGTCCTAAATAATCTGCCAAACAAGTTGCATATCCTCTACTCGCCCATAAAATACCTAATTGTAATTCTGCAGATTCATAAGAAGGAACATTATATCTAGATGAAACTGTTCCATGGGAGTAACTCGCAACGGGAATATCACACATATAACCTTTCGGAAAAGCAACAGCACCAGATGCTATCGTCATTCCTGTATTCGTAACATTAGGAGTATTATAGGTTAATCGATACACATCTACTCCATAATAAACAGGGACTAAAAATTCAGGTATCCCTTGTGCCGTTAAAATATCTTGTACTTCTTGCTGAGTGTATTCTGTAATTTTACTGTATTCAATAATTACTTGTGCTTGACTATACCAAGATATACTAATTAAAAAAACGAATGATGTCAACACTTTTTTCATATTCCTAATTTTTAATGTCTTTTGATATTCGATAATATTGACCAATTTAGTTTAAACTTAAGATAATATAAAAAATAAGGGTCCTAATGTTTCCATTACGACCCTTATTAAATTAAATATTTAATTTTTATTCTACAATGATCTGGTAAGTAGCTCTTGAAGCATCAGATGTCATATGTACAAAATAAATACCTGCTTCTAATGAAGAAACATTTATTTCTTTATTACCCAAGATATTTTGATCCTGATAAACATTTTGTCCTAAAATATTAAAGATGTTTAATTCATCAATTTGAATATCTGATTGAATCATTAATACATCAGAAACTGGATTAGGTCTTAGATTTACATGATCTACGAAAACATCATCTACTGCTATGACATCATTATCAACTATCGTTACGGTGTAAGTTGGATTTGTACCTGTAATTGCACCATTGTTTCCAGATAAGGCTAAAATGAAATTTTCATCACCTTCTACATCCATATCATCTGTAATGTTGATTGTAATTGTTTCTGTTGCTGTAGCCGTTCCACCTGGAAAAGTAAAAGTCAATGGTGTTGCTGAAAAATCTGCCCCATCTGTTGCTGTAGAAGCACCAGTTATAGCAACAGTCACATCTGTATCATTCATGTTACCATCCGTTAAATTTACATCTATGGTAAAAGATCCTGTACTTTCATCGATTGAAATCATATCACTACTAAATGAAAGACTTGGATTTAATAATACTGTTCCACAAGCGGTTGTATTAGCAGCTCCAGGAGTTGCTAATAATTCTACTCCATTTACTAATGTGCCTGTTGCAGTAGTCGAAGCATACCAATTCACTGGATCATTATTATCAACATTTACATCTGTACATAATTCTAAAGAAGGACCATTTCCGTTGGGTGACGTTGGGAAAGGCGTATTATCATTATAAGCAACTGTATCCACTGCATTACCACTTGCATCATTTAGAATGATTGTTTCTCCACCGTTACTTAATCCTTGTCCATTTGCCCATTGTTCAGCAGCGAAACCAAATGCATTTTGGAATTCATTGGCATCTGCACAAACTACATAATAATCTCCTGGTGCAAGAATTACTGAATTTTGAATCGTATATGCAATACCTGATGTAAAGGTTACTCCCATTACATCTATTGAAGTAGTACCATTATTTACAAACTCAATAAATTCTAAAGAATCTAATCCAGAACTCGGATCATTGTACATGATTTCTGTGATCACTAAATCAGCAGGTGGTGTATCATTATCTTGTATGGTTACGGTATATAAACTATCAAATAATAATTGTGAATTATTATCATTAGCCGTTAATCCCAATACTAAGGTTTCAATTGATTCTTGCATAGCGTCATCAATCAACGTTATAGTAACTGTTTGTGTATCCGATACTACACCAGCTGGGAAAGTTAACGTTATAGGTGCATAAGTATAATCCATATTATCAGCAGTAGAAGCAGCATCAATGTCTACTGTTACATTGGTTGCATTCATATTTCCGTTAAAGATCGTTACTTCTACATCTACAGTACCATCTGCTTCATTTACAGTTACCCCATTTCCACCTAAGAAAGATAAACTAGGAATAATAACAGAAGGACACATAACTCCATTTGCTAAACCAGGTGAAGCCATTACTTCTACAGTATCGATCATAAAACCAGTTGCTGTTTCAGAAGGCAACCAATACACACCATTATTATTATCTTCATTGATATCACATAATTCTAAAGAAGGTCCAAATCCATCTCCTTCTAAAGGGAAAGGGAAATCATCTGAATATGTAACTTCATCTACTACATTTCCACTAGGATCTGTAAGAGTAATTGTTTCTCCAGAATTATTTAAGCCTTGACCAGAAGGCCATTCGTCAGCTAAAATCCCAAAAGCTTCTTGAAAACCAGAACTATTAGAAGTGATCACATAGTAACCTCCTGGATTTATTACGGTTGATGTTGCAAAATTGTGTGCAATACCTTGTGTAAAGGAGAAACCAATTAAATCAACTGCTGTTGGTTCATTGTTATAAATTTCAATAAATTCTAAAGTATCCGCATTATATACATTGTACATAAATTCTGTGATCACTAAATCTGGAATTGGTGTATCGTTATCATTAATCGTTAAGGTATAAGTCGAATTTCCTCCTAATGTTGCCATGTTAGTTGGAGAATCTAAATTTAAAATGATCGTTTCACCCATTTCTTGAATCGCATCATCATTTACAGTTACCGTAATGGTTTGTGCCATTGTAGCATTTGCTGGAAAAGTAACTGAGGTAGCAGATAAAGAATAATCTGATGCATCAGCAGTAGAAGCAGCATCAACTAAAACATTTACAGTTGTTGCATTAGCATTTGGCGCAGTTATAGAAATATCAATGTTAGTCGTTCCAACAGATTCTACAACGGTTGAAGCATTACCTACAAAAGCTAAAATAGGATTAGCAGGTGCTCCATACAAATATGTTCCTGAAGGAAAAGGATTATCCGATGTTGCACTAGTTGTAGAACCATCTAAATCATTAGGCGTACCAAAAGTCCAGTTC
>JAHDFV010000330.1 GCA_020627985.1 Saprospiraceae bacterium | reverse complement strand
TATTTCTAGACCAATCTGGCATTGGTTTGAAGGCTTCCATCTCAATGAGATAAGCAGTTAATTGATCTTTTTGGTTTTTTAATCCTAAATAATTTACAGCACCATTACTACTTACATTCGCTTTTAGCATTTTGTCAAATACATTATGGTTAAATGGAACGGCTTCAGGTTTTGGTGGTTTGCCTGTTCCAGTATTAGGTTGTGTCGTCGAAGTAGGTAGAACTGGAGTTACTTCCTTTATTTCTTCTTCGATTTTATTTACAGGTTTATTTGCTTCTCCATGATATTCAGGTTGATGAATAACAGGTTTGGGCGGAGGTGGCGGTGGAGGTGTTGGAGGATTGTAATTTTTTACAGCAGGTTTACTGGGTCGACTTGTTGTTGTAACAGGTTGTGAAGTAGGTTTGGTTTTCACTTTATTTTCTTTAGGAGTTTCTCTCTTAACTTCAGCAACAATTTTGTTTTGCTTTTCTTCTGATTTATTGGATTCTTCCGTTATAGCGTTTATACTATCGAGTTTAATTTTAGCCTCATTTTCTACAATTGATTCGATTTCTTCAACAAAGTCTTTCTTCATATTTTCGATATCAATTTCTGTAGTTTTACGAGAATCTTGTGCATTATCTGCATTATTAGCACCACAAGAATAAATAAGAATGGTGAAACATACTGTAATAAACCAAATTGCGTTTTTCATATTGATATGATTTTTCTTTTCTTTACAACAATTTAAAATGTCTAATTAGTTTGTAATAATAGAAGGAATCCTTGTAATATGTTAGGACTCGGACTAAAATCATACTATCATTGACTAAAAATAAGATAAATGTCTGTTCAAATTAATAATTTGACAAAAGTATATGGTGATCGTAAAGCCTTAAATGAAATTTCCTTTTCTGCGGAAAGTGGTCAAGTCACTGGATTTCTTGGACCAAATGGAGCGGGTAAAACTACAACTATGAAAATCCTATCTTGTTTTATTCAACAAGATGATGGAGAAGCAGAAGTTTGTGGTTTTAATACCAAAAAACATCAAGCAGATGTAAAGAAGAGTATTGGATATTTGCCTGAACACAATCCTTTGTATAAGGATATGTATGTGAAAGAATACCTTAGATTTGTTGCTGGAATGTATCGTTTGCCTCAAAAGAATCAGCGGGTAAATGAAATGATAGAATTGACAGGTTTAGGTTGGGAACAAAATAAAAAGATTGGTGCCTTATCTAAAGGATATCGACAAAGAGTTGGATTAGCGCAAGCCTTAATCCATGATCCTAAAGTTTTAATTTTAGATGAACCCACTACTGGGCTCGATCCTAATCAATTATCCGATATTCGTGATTTAATCATTCAACTTGGAAAAGAAAAAACAGTTATTTTTAGTACACACATTATGCAAGAAGTGGAAGCTGTTTGTGATAATGTAGTTATTATTAATAAAGGCGAAATTGTAGCCAATGGATCATTAAAAACCATAAAAGAAAAAGCGACGGGCTCAGGTATTCAAATTACGGTTGGATTTCAAGAGAATTTTCCTTTGGATGAAAAATGGAATGCTGAAGGTATACTTTCTATTCAGAAAAGTGATGTGATCAATCATTGGGAAATTCAGACAGAAGAAGATATTGATTTACGCCCAGATTTATATCGCTTTGCTGTAGACAATAATTTAACGCTTTTGGAATTATCCAGAAAAAAGTATGAGGTAGAAGATGTATTCCGATTATTAACGAATGAAAATTAAATGATGAATAAAGTTGCTACAATTTTCTTTTTATTACTGTTTCCATTATTCCTTAAAGCACAGGGGGTATTGAATAATGGCTATAGTTTTACAAATGGGCTTTATCAAACTTTTGAGGAATTTAAAGAAAATGCACCAGGTTTAAATTGGAATGATGTTACATCAGATTTAATTGTGATGGAACCGATTCACAAAGCTAAAATGATTCATTTAAAAAATGCAACAACTGAAGCGGCGATTAATATGGATGAAATTTGGGGATTTTGTGTGAATGGTATTCCTTATAAAAAAGTGGATTCGATGGATGGTGTCAAAATGTTCAGTTTTGCAGGGATTCAATTAAGAGGTAAAATATGTTATTTTGAATACGAAATATTAGAAGAAAAAGAAATAGAAGTCAAAGCTTATAATCCTTTAACGAATAAGCCCTTTCGGAAAGGAAAAGTAAAACAAGAAAATATAATTCCCTTAAAAGTAATGATGGATTTTGAAACTGGAGAAACTGATTTATATACTCGAAAAAATGTAGAAAATTGGATTTCATCAGATGAAAAATTATTGGCTACTTTTCAAAAAACAGAAGAGATAAAGTTACAAGAACAATTATTTAAATTTCTTCAGATTTTTAATGATCGGAATCCGATAAAAATGAAAAAATAATTCATGGTTGAAGTATTAAAAAAAGAACTGAATATGTTTTTTAGCTCCTTGACAGCTTATATTGTCATCGGTGTATTTTTATTGGTTATGGGATTGTTTATGTGGGTCTTTCCAGATTATTCAGTCCTAGAATATTGTTATGCCACTTTAGAGCAATTATTCTCTATGGCTCCTTGGATTTTTGTTTTTTTAATTCCTGCGATTACTATGCGTTCTTTAGCGGAAGAAAAGCAAACGGGGACGATAGAATTTTTAATTACGAAACCTGTTCACTTAATTCAAATTATTTTAGGAAAATATTTAGCCTGTGTGTTATTAATTAGCTTTGCTTTATTACCAACTTTAATTTATTTTTTTACGATTTATGAATTAGGTTCTCCTAGAGGTAATTTAGAAGTAGGAGCAGTATGGGGTTCATATTTAGGATTGCTTTTATTAGGAGCAGCCTATGCTGCTATTGGTTTATTTTCATCATCGCTGACGAATAATCAAATTGTTGCTTTTATGATTGGCGCATTTTTATGTTTCTTTTTTCATTGGGCATTTTTTTATGGAAGTAAATTACCTTTTTTTCTCGGTTCATCTGATGATTTTGTTCAAATGTTAGGAATGGATTATCATTATAATTCTATAAGTAGAGGAGTGATAGATACAAGAGATCTTATTTATTTTTTAAGCTTTATTGGATTATTTTTAGGATTAACTTTTATTACGTTAAAGAATAGGAAATAAAGAATGAATATTAAATATATTATAGCTTTACTGGCAGCGATTGTATTGGTTAATTTTTTAGCCCAACAATTTTATACCACGATTGATTTAACAGAAGATAAAAGATATACCGTTTCTGCACCTGTTTCTAATGTCCTAGAAAATTTAGAAGAAGATATAAATGTTCGTGTATTTTTAACAGCAGATTTTTTACCAGCAGATTTTAAATTATTTAAAAAGAGTATTGCAGAAAAATTAGATAATTTTAAATCGAAAACAAGCCGAATTAATTATTTCTTTGAAGATCCGAACAAGGGCGAAAAAGAATTAATTCAACAAAGAGGGCAAGCATTAGTTCGAATGGGCATTAGTCCAGTACGAGTAGGAAAAGATCAACAAGGAAAAGATGTTTACGTTTTTCCTGCCGCTGTTTTTGAAGGTAAAGATACGGTTGTCGTTAATTTAATGGATAACGATATTCCAGGAGCGGATGAAAAAACCGTTATTACAAATTCAATTGGATTATTAGAATATAATTTAACAAAAGGCATTCAAATGGCTTCTGGAGATTCAGGAGGTATTATTGCATTTACAGAAGGTCATGGAGAATTAAGTGCGGGAGAGGTTTCTGATTTAGATCGGAGTTTGAGACAGCAAGGATATGCTGTTGGGAGATTGCCTTGGGATAAAATAGAAATTATTGATCCCAAAATTGATGTAGTTGTTATAGCTAAACCAAGAACGACTTTTTCTGATCGAGAAAAATATATTTTAGATCAATATATTATGCAAGGTGGGAAAGTCATTTGGTTAATCGATCGTATTACAGCGAGTTTAGATTCAATGATGATTCGAAGAGTTTATACACCTTATGATTATCCGCTGGATATAGAAGATCAATTGTTTAAATATGGTTTTAGAATTCAACCGAATTTAATCATGGATTTAGAATGTACTCAAGTAAAATTGGTAGCTGGGAATTTAGGAAATGCGGCTCAGATGGAACTGTATCCATGGTATTTCCATCCAGCAGTGCGACCTTTTTCTGATAATCCAATTGTTAAAAATTTGGATCGGGTTAATTTAAGATTTGCCAGTGTAATAGATACTATCGTTACCAAGAAAAATCAAACCAAAA
>JAHDFV010000329.1 GCA_020627985.1 Saprospiraceae bacterium | reverse complement strand
CAGAGGTAGATAAATCAAGAAAGAGAATTTCTTTAAGTTTAAAATTTTAATATCAGTAAGTACAATAAGCATTGATTTACAAGCCATAGATTGGCTTTACTAAATACCTTTTCAAATTAGAATATGAGAGACACAAACGATGTATCTCTCATTTAACCCTTATTATGAAAAGAACTTCGTTATGAGGACCTGAAAGAAATAACAACTTTTGTGAATGAATCATAGTCACCACTATGGTGAGTGAACAAAAGTTGGCGCGGCCTAATTCAAAGGCAGTTTAGGTCATTACAGATTTTCTATTGCATAAATGCGGGTTTAACCCAAGAATCAAATACTAATTATCCAGGGGGTATGTGAGATGGAACAACATTAAATACAGGAGGGATACTCTGAAGGTAACTAAATATAGCTTGAAGATCTTCTTTTTTCATGTTGATATAATTTTCAACTGGCATAGGAGGTAAAATCGGTCGCCCATTTTCTAAACCTTTTAATTTCCCTTTCGTCATGGCATATATAAATTGGTCTTCTGACCAATTTCCAATTCCTGATTCATCTGGTGTCAAATTCCCTGCAAAACTTGTCCCCCATGGTCCAATTGCAGCCGTAAGATCAGGATAAAACATAGCAAAGCCTTCTGATGTTAATGGGTTTTGGATGGGTGCAATAGGTCGGTCTGAAGGAAAACCTGAAAGCATTCTATCTTTAATGATCTCAGGTCCGTTCGCACCAGCTTGTTTTGGTGAATGACAGTCGTTACATCCCATGATTGTCACAAGATATGCGCCGTGAGCAATTTTATCTGCTACGTTTAAAGTAGTAGAATCCTTTTTGTTTTTGAGATTGCAAGAAAAGGATAAATATCCTATTCCTAGGATGAATAATAATTTTTTGAGGTTCATCATTTTATATTAATTGTTTATTTTAAATACTATTTCCACCACCTTCTTTCGTAAATCCTTTTGTTTTCGATGATTTCGTATTTAACGTATAGGTGGGTGCTTTCTTCGATGCAGTTCCATTAGACGTCTCTGCTGATGCAATGCGTTGAACTGGCTTCTTTGTTTCTACTATTTTTGACATCTTTTTAGATTTATTCTTTTTCACTTGTAGATTCCAATAAAGTTGAAGTATTCTGCTTCAATTCTAAAGCATCTAATCTTGACATGACCTCTGTCACTAATAGTGAATTTTCTTTTTCTAAGGAGTCGATCATTTTTTGTTGCTCTTGAATGGCTTTTATTGCGATAACCCCAAATGCCGAGTAATCCATGTGATAACTATCTAGAGCAGCGTCGTATGTAACCATTTCTGGATAGATTTTCATCACTTCTTGAGCTATCATTCCAATGTATTTTTTATTGGTCGTATCGTTTTTGAATTCATATACTAGAGGAGCAAGTTGCATAAACATTTCCCAGTCAAATGGTAAATCTTCCAATGACTCTTTCAGCCTCAAGTCAGAATTTGCTGTATAAACCCCTGAAACAGGGTCTATTGATCCCACATGAATTGTAGGATCCACTCCATATAATCTAAAAGCTCCATTATGATGGGTGTACAATCTAAAGTTTGAAAATGTACTATCATTTTGGATCATAAGTCCGTTCGTACTTGCTTGATTACCATGCAAAACATGAAGATCAGAGGCTGGAGAAGCAGTTTGTATACCTGTAAAACCTTTCTTAAGTACTGTCAATGCATTCGAAGTATTCACCCCTGGACCTGAACCATTCCCTATTTCAAAAAGTGGATCATCTTCAACCCACTGGTTAGCTTGTCCACCCCCTACATTGTATCGTCCAAAAGAACATGAAGATAGTGAACTAGCCAATGTATTTTCACCTATTGCAAATGAATTAAATCCTATATTTGATTCAGACCAAGATGTAGAATTTTTTAGCCTTCCTGCTCTAAAACTAGCTTTACTTTCATCGAAGAAAAATAAATCTTCGGTGGTAGCATTACTGGAAGGAAGCGAAGCACTTCCTACAACAAAATCATCATCATTACCTCCCGTACTTTTTATCGTTCCATTCACATTTTCAAAAGCTCCTCCCGAAGCTGTAACGCTTCCGCCTCCATTGGATAGAGTGATGGTACTACCTGATTGTGTGAGGGTTTGAATTTCATTTAAAGGATCAGAATCTGCATCATCTACTTCATCTTGGACACTTCCTCCTCCTGTTGAAAGTGAAATCGTATTTCCAGATTTACTTAAGAATTGAATTTCATTTGTTGGGCTAGGATCGTTAGCTTGATATTCTGCATTATTTGGCGAAAGGTCTACCCATCCCAATCCTGTATTTCCTTGAAACTTAGTTCCATCAAAACGAATCGTTCCTGGTATTTCTGCACTGCTATTTCCAAATGTAATTCCACCATCAACATGTAAATTATTTAGCGGCGTACTTGTTGCTATTCCCACTTTACCTTCTGGTAAAGTTCCTGAATCAACTGGAAAAATACATAAATCATAATCAGTAAACTCCGTATATATTTCATTATAAATTTTTATGAGATACTCTTGATTTGCATCCAACAAAACATTTAGCGTATTTAATCCACAAGAAATGAATTCATTTGCCATACAATCCCCTGCATACAATTCAATAATGAGATTTTTAGTTAGATTCGATAATTGTATCGTATACCCTGAAGAATCAGATGGAGTAAAAGAGTAAAATACTTCATCTGGTGATTCTAAAACACAATTCGATACGTCATGATTTCGTGAAGAATTTGTTGTTCCGCTCACACTATTCGCACAAGAAATATCAGAAGAAGATAACATAGTTATACTACCCGAACATTCATCATTCGAAGGAGGATTACCCGATTCCAAACATCTATTGAGAATTTCATTTTCTGTGTTACATCCAGGAAGATTTCCGCTGATCGTCTTATTGCCTACTTCCGGCAATTTAGAACATAGGGTGCTAATTGCACATTCATTTAAAAGTGCATTATTGAAAATAGAAACTCTAGTTAATTCACTAAAATCAGCACCTTCCAGATCGACTACACTCGATAATGAATTATTATTGGTGATAGAAAATTTATCAATTTTGATAGAAGGATTTATCCCTGTAAGTGAAGTTAAATCATTACATAATATTAAATTAAAATCTTCAACTAAATTCACACTATTCATAAAACTTAGATCACCTAAATTAAGGAGGTTCCTTAAATAGAGATAAGGAGTATGATCCAAACTTTGAAATCCACTAATAGTGCTGAGATTTTGCAAATTATTGAGACTTAATAATGATGATTCTAACTGATTGAAACCACTTAATTGGGAAAGTGCATTTTGATTTTGAATACTGAGTGTTCCGCCAATAGAATTCAACATACTAAAACCTGAAATATCTGTAAGTTCATTATTATACGAGATGGTAAGAGATGTTCCAACACTTTCCAAAGATTGAAATCCAGAAAAATCTGAATTTAGAAAATTCCCTCTTAATTCGAAGCTTTCACCAACCATTTTAAGATTGTTAAATTCAGGAACAGTGATGGCACTAATATCATTAAAACGAAGCATTCTAAAACGTCCTACTACAGTATCTAATTCACTAAAATGTGGCACTGTAATATTCTCATCATCGTCAACCGAAACATAGAGATCACCATTTATGTAATCAAGATTTGCTAAATTCAGAACAAGAGAAGAGTCTAGGAATAATGAAACATCACTTCCTATATATTCGATCTGATCAAGCCCTGAATAGTCCGCATTCGCGGGATAGTTATAGATAGATAAACTAGAACTTACATGTTTTAGGTTATTTAATCCATCTACATTCTGCAAAAAATTACTCGAAATGTACAATACCCCAACCTTTTCTATGCTATATAAACTATCTACATTCGTAATATTATTAGAGTTAAAGGATAAAGAACCAGTTATTTCTGTACATCCTGGGTAGTTGCTTGGAAATGCATCAACATCAGCTTGATTATAAAAATAAACATCACATGTATTTTGACTTATTACACTACCAGAGCATAAAAGAAATAGAAACAGAAAAAAGGATGCATTAAAATATTGATTATTCAGAAGGATACAACGTAAGTTCATCTTTTTGATTTTTTAGGTGGTGCCCATTATCTGCTCATAAGGCTTTGAGTATGGACAATTATTAGTATTTGATTTATTACCAAATATCTTTTGTTTAATTCTTGAAAACATCACCCATATGGAGTATATTGAGACTCCTTTAATTGAATTAAAATTTAGAATTATACTCC
>JAHDFV010000328.1 GCA_020627985.1 Saprospiraceae bacterium | reverse complement strand
TGTAATTGGTTTTAAACCAATTTTTTCTCAGTGTGAACATCCCGACTATGATGGTTTAATGGATTTATTTAATGCAACCAATGGAAACGAATGGACAAATACAATTAACAACGATAGAGTTTGGGATCAATCTTGTGACCCATGTGATGGCAGTTGGTATGGAGTTGAGTGTGAAAATTCTCGTGTTTTTAGATTAGTTCTGGATGGTTCTAGCTCGGGTTTAATAATTGGCAATAACCTTAATGGCGAACTACCTGATTTTAATATTAGCGAATTAGTAGACTTAAATTTAAGTTTTAATAACCTATTTGGTGAGATTCCAAATTTTTCAGGAATACAACAATTAGCTTATCTAAATTTACAAGGAAATAACTTTTCAGGGCAATTACCCAATTTCAATAACTTAAATTCATTATTATCATTAACTTGTTCTAATAATAATTTAACTGGCGAGATTCCAAACTTTTCAGAATTACAACAATTAACTTCACTTGTATTATCTAATAATAACATTTCAGGTCAAATCCCCAATTTCCTAAACTTACCTTTATTGACTGGATTAAATTGCAATGGCAATCAACTATCGGGAGAGATTCCAAACTTTTTAAATTTGTTAAATTTATATTTTTTTGATTGTTCTAATAATAGTTTATCGGGAGAAATTCCAAACTTCACTAATTTGCCACTTTTAAATTTTTTAATATGTAACAACAATAATTTAAGTGGCAATATTCCAGATTTTATTAATCTTGAAAATTTAGCATCTTTCAAATGTGAACAAAATGAACTTTCTGGTGCAATTCCAGATTTTTCAAATCTACCAAATTTATCTTTGCTAGAATGTTCCCATAATAAATTAGAATCTTTTATACCAAACTTTAATAATCTAAATAATTTAGAATTATTATACTTAAATAATAATTCATTAAGTGGTAATATTCCAGATTTTTCAAGTCTACAAAAATTGAGAATATTCGTTTGTCGAAATAATAGTTTAGCTGGATCTATACCAGAGTTTCAAATTAATAGTTTGGAATCCTTATCTTTAGATTACAATAGATTAACAGGGACACTCCCAATTGCACCACCGAAT
The DNA here is from genome assembly GCA_020627985.1 of Saprospiraceae bacterium. Classification (GTDB taxonomy): domain Bacteria; phylum Bacteroidota; class Bacteroidia; order Chitinophagales; family Saprospiraceae; genus JAHDCE01. The sequence goes on along the minus strand of JAHDFV010000328.1, from coordinate 3,179 downwards.
TTAAGGAGTTTTAATATTGAAGGGAATATGATTTCTGGATGTTTTCCTCAGTATATTTGTGATCTCGAATTTTTTACTTCATTGTATAATGAACATCTTCCTTATGAAGGTAATCATCTAGAGTTTTGTGATTCAGGTTTACAAGTCGGAGCATATTGTTCAGATGGATATAGCTCCACCACCAATGATGCAATAAACGATGATTGTGAATGTCAAGGTTCGTTTTCTATTAGCTCTTGTAATAGAGAAAGAGACTCATTAATATTGGTAGAATTCTACGATGCTATGAATGGTGAGAATTGGCAATGGAAGTGGAATTTTGAAAACCCTTTGGACTCGTTATATGGGGTTCATTTGACGGCAGATGGATGTGTTGAATGTATAGACCTAAGAGGGGGATTATCAGAAGAAAACTTTTGTTCTGAACTAATTTTTGGGAATGGCAATTTTGTAAAAGGAGAACTTCCAGAATCAATTGGTTTTTTATCAGAATTGGTATTTTTTAATTTATCTCCATTGAATGATATTACTGGTTCAATTCCATCTACAATAGGGAACTTAAAAAAATTAGAATTTTTAAACATTTCAAATACGGATTTGACTGGTGAAATTCCAAAAGAAATAGGTGAACTTACAAATCTAAGACGTCTTCAATTACACGGAAATAATTTAAGTGGAGAAATTCCAAATGAAATTGGAAAATTAGAAAATTTGGAACGGATATTTTTGGATGATAATAATTTAAGTGGAGAATTACCAAATGAGTTTTGGCAATTAAATAAGTTAAAAAGGATTGACTTAAGTCAGAATATGTTAACAGGGTTTTTACCAAACACCATTTCAGATTTAGAAAGTCTAGAGTTTTTAGATTTAAATACGAATAATTTTTCGGGAAGTATTCCTGAAACTTTAGGAAGTATAACTTCATTAAGAACTTTAGATCTTTCCTTAAATAATTTTTCTGATATAATTCCTCCTGACTTAGGTGATTTATGTGAATTAAGGATATTAAATCTAGATAACAAGGATTTATCAAATAATAATATTGCTGGACTCTATCCTTTAGAATATCTAGTCTTTTGCAATTTAGAATTTGTGTTGCTTGATGATGGTAATGAGTTACCTTCCTTTGAAGAGTTTTGCAATAATGGATCGGGGGCACAAAATTCATGCATTACTTCATTAGATAGTTTATTGTGTATATCTAATTTGCTGTCTAATAACTATAATGATATTTGTAATATTGATACCATTGAAAATGTTTCCATAGGAACAACCAAAGTAAACAATATTAAAATTGGTTGTTCAAAAACGAGTGTTGAGTCTATTGACACCTATGATATTATAGAACTATTTGGATGCAATGGTTTAACCTTTGAGAAATGTTATGCAAAAATAGATTCATTCTATTGTGATAGGGGTTTTTTAAATACTGAAATTTATACCGATTTACTATTTACCGAGTATTGGAATTGTTCTAGTAACTACCCTACATGTGTAAGCTCAAATAATAATTTAGAAGACATTCTGATTGAAGTTTTTCCAAACCCAGTGCTTAATAGATTGTATTACAAAAGCAGGATTAAATTAAAGGGTGTAGGCATAGAAATTTTTAATAGTGTAGGACAGAAAATGATTGATTCACACATCGTCAAATCAAACTATATTGATGTAACACTTCTAGAATCAGGTCTATACTTTATAAGTTTTAGTTTTCAAAATAAGAAAGCAGTAATAACAAGATTTATAAAACATTAAGATTTTATTGATGAATTTGTTTTACTAAATTTTTTATTCTAAGGAACTTGGTAATAGTTTCATTCTTGGCAGAGACTTTAGATTCAGTGTTGTTTTTACTTTGTAGGTTTTTCTTTTGGAATTTTATACTGTTCACCAAAGAGTATCCTCCAAGAATAATTTTGTCTATATCTGAATACTTAACCCATATAAATCCATCTTGTCCCCAGTTTTCACCCCATGAGTTTAATAATTCTATTGATCCACCATCCCTATTATCATCATAAGATACTACAACTAGAGCATGTCCATATGTTATTTCATTTTCGACAACTTCTCCATCCCATATCTCTTTATTAAATGCCTTTTCAAATGAATTGAAAACCCTAATTCCTAATACCACAGGAAATCCTCTGCTCAAACTTAACTTTATTTCTTTCAAATTGGTTACAGATTTAATTGCATCTAATTTAAACTGTTGAGCTTTATTAATACATTTTTCGTAATCTCCTTCAAACTCATTACACAATTCCTTTTGACTCCAAGGATAGTATTTATCATATTCAATATCGTACATGAATGGAATTCCATTTGCTTTAATATCCATAATTGATTTTGAAAAGCTTAGACCAGAATAGCAGTCATTATCATCTTTGTCTTTATTTCTATAATATATCCAATGAGGTGAAAAAAAGAATGATGTAATTGAGTCTCTATCAACTATGCCAAGATTCTTTGCTAAGAGCATTGTTCTAGCAGTTGCAATACTGTATGCAAGACACTCAGATTTATTTTGTGATAATATTTGAGGTGCATATTGCTTAATAGAATAATTAAGTGGCGTAACCTCTGATCTTGATGGCTTAATTCTTTCAGTTTTGGAAAACTCATATAATTCAAAGATTAACCCTTGAGCAAATGAATTAAATGAACATAAAATTATTATGAGTATTAAAAAATTACTTTTCATGTACTATTAATTTCATTATTTTATTGTTAGAATAATAACTTAGTATTAGTTTTTCTTCTTTTCTCACCAACTCTTCTACATTTTCAATAATTTCTATATGAGTTAAGAATAGGTTTATAAATTCTTTTTCTTCATAGAATGAGTTGTCATTAGAGCAACAATAAAATTTAATCTCTTTATCAACTGATGTTTGACCTCCTAATTTGTTTTCATCTGGCAGTACCCTTAGTTTCATTATTTCAGATTGCACCAATATAGGTGGAGATTTGCTGATGTTAGGTTTGATAAACTGGAAAATACCAAAAAGTAAAAATAATCCAGCAGCAATACTCAACGGTAAAAGTCTTCTTATCAAAGTATGTTTTGAGTTACTACCTTTTTCTTCTTTGACCTGACTTCTGATTTGATCCAACTCCCTGAGCTTATCAATCCTTGACTGTACAACTATAGCCTCTCTAGTTTTAATATGTAA
>JAHDFV010000327.1 GCA_020627985.1 Saprospiraceae bacterium | reverse complement strand
TGTTTCAATGACTTGCAAAGGAATTAACATTATGTTCTTAAATCACTTCAATAATAAAGCCTAAACAATATTATTCTTATCATCAAAATTTATAATTATGAATTATGTTGCAATTTTGTTAGGAGCCGTTTTCATTATGTTTATGGGTTTCCTATGGTTTCATCCAAAAGCATTTGGGCAGCCTTGGATGAAAGGCGCTAATCTAACTGAAGAAGAAATGAATGATGCCAACCCTTTAATGATGCTAGGAGCATTTATTATGGCTTTAGTTCTCGCTTGGGCTACTTCGCGATACGCAGGTCATACTGAAGAAGGAATGAATCAATTTGTACATGGTTTGTATCATGGATTTATGCCAGCCATTTTATATGTAGCTCCCGTTCTCGTAAGTAAAAGTATTTTTGAAAAGAAAAGTTTAAGCTTTATTTTAATAACAGTAGCATATTGGGTTTTAACGCTTACTGTTGTTGGTGGTATTGTTTATGCATTGACACCTCAATAATTATCTTTCCTTTTAATTAATAAAAAAGTGGTATTTCTATACCACTTTTTTTATTTTTAAAATTTAACATTCACTCCTACAGAAACAGACCAACCTAAATCATCCGCAAAATATCTTTGTCGATTTAAATAGTCTCTATATTTTGTATTTAACAGATTATCCCCTTTAATAAAACATCTAATTTTATAATGAGGTAAAATTAAATTAGTGGAAATTTTTAAACCCAATAAATAATAAGCCGGAGGAGGAGCTAAAAAATCTTGATCTTCTAATATATCATTCTGTTTCAAGACGAGTCTATTCAATAATTCTATTTCTGAATTATCCATTTTAGCTTTATCAGAAAGTTTTAACGCTTTTTGTAATCGATATGTCAAACTACCATTTAAACTGTTTGGAGGAATAAAAATTAAAGGTGATTCATTTTTTAAATCCCTTCCTTTAATGAAACTATAATTTAATTTTCCAATTAAAGATTGAGTAATTGTCACTTGAGTAGAAAGATCTAATCCATAAATCTGTGCATTTGTTTGTTCGTATTTAAAAACAGGAAAAGCTCCTCGTATAGTCAATCGAATTTCATCTTGTGGATTCAGAAAAATATAATTATTAAAATATTGATGATACAATAATGCATTAAAATTAAATTTGGCATTAGGAATCCATTTATATTCTAAAGTGTTTTTAACTGCTTTTTCTATTTTAAGATTAACATCCCCCTCTTCAATACCACTCACTCCTTGGTGCAATCCATTACTATATAATTCATTTACAGCAGGATTCCGCATCGCATATCCAGTATTCCAACTTAAAGATTGTTTATTTGCAATATCTGTTTTAAAAGAAAACATTCCACTAAAATTATGGAATTGATTTTCATACCGAATAATTTCCCTGGGGAGAGAATTACTTATAGTTAGAACTGTTTGATTTTCATAATCATAGCGTATACCAAAATTGACAAGGGTTTTATTTTTTCTTCTAGAAAACGTACTAAACAATCCTGATTTCCAAGTAATATAATCGGGTATTAAAGGCAAAATACCTGTTTCTGGATTATTCGGATTATCTGTAATTACATTTTGGTTTCCTAATTTCCATTTCCAATATTCTCCAATATTTTTAGAATATTTTAATTCAGAATTAAAGGAATATTGAAGCAAACTTAATGCAGGAATATCTGACCGATCATTTCTTCGAATATCAAATTCTTTTCGATCATTTATTTGTCCCGCTAAAACGATCTCTATCACTTGATCTTCATCTATGAAATATTTTAATTTATTCTTTATCAAATGATGGGAAACATGTTGTTTAGGTGCATCAATTTTGTAACTAAAATTAGATTCAGTATAAAATGGTACGTCATTAATTAAAGCTTGTTCTAAATCAGTAAGATTTCCAATATGAGATCCTCTTAAAACACCAAGTTTCGTATTAAATGTGCTGGCATAAAAATCATAGAACCATTTATCATTCCAAGATTTTTCTAATTGCAAAGATAAATTCCCTTCCTCTAAACCTGTATTATTTAAATAATAATCCGCTGATTTTTTATCCCCATATTTTTTTAATGAACCTGTAACACTCCAAGCCAATTTAGGAGAATATTTGCCGAGTCTCGCATTCAAAGTTTGCCCAAGACCATTTGTTTCGAAAATATAATTTACTTGACCATGTAAATGGGGTTCTCTTTGAATTCTTTTCGGTTCTGATAATATTACGCTACCTAAATTACCACCATATTCCAATGCGTTTACTCCTTTAAGTATTGTAATTTTATCCGAAGCAAAAGGATCAATTTCTGGACTATGATCATTCCCCCATTGTTGTCCACTCTGAAGAATTCCATTATTTAAAATCGTTATTCGATTTCCATATAATCCATGTACAACAGGCTTGGAAATTCCATTACCATTTTTTAATAAATGAACGCCCGTTTCATTTTCAAGTAAAGCCGAAATATTTTGATTGGTATTATCTTCAATGGTTTGTCGATTTACAGAGACAATAGGTTCATTATTAATATTAATATTTTTTCCAGCAACGACTACCGTTCCTAATGAATGGGGAGTATGGTACAATTTTATTTGTATAAACGTATCTTTTTCTATATCATAATGAAACATTTTATCCTCACAGCCTATATGCGAAAAAATAAAATGGTAATGTCCTTCACAAATATTATCAAAAGAAAAATTTCCATTTTCATCTGACATTGCACCTTCAGAAATCTCTTGTATAAAAACATTCACATAAGGTAAAGGGGTTTCAGATACCTCATCCAGTACCTGACCCTTTACACTTATAAAACAATCTTGTGCATTGCTTTTAAAAGCAAATAACACAAAAACAATGAAAAAAATATTATTCTTATTGTACATCAATAGTAAATGCTACTTCTATATCTGTTTCTCCTCCAGCATTAGCAATTTCTCCGTTAGCAACTCCAGAAGCGGTTTTGATTGGTTCGTGTCTTAATATAATAGTCAAAGTACCTGCCGCAGATGCTGCTCCTGTTGTCAAAGTACTACTCAATCCAATTGGATTGCCATCTGAATCTTGATCAGTATAAGCAACTGTTACATTTGATAAACTAGATTGAAAGAAAAACTGATGATCTTCATCTTCTTCTTCTATTTCTTCTGTAATGTTTTCTGCAGGAGTTACTGATTCATTTAACAAAGTAATAGAACCCGTATATGTTTGATTAGCAGATAACGTACCTGAAGTAACGACTGGATCATTTCCTCCATCACCATCTAAATCCCTAAACGATAAGACAACATCAGTGCCCCCATCATCAGGAGTTAAGGTATAATTTAATGTTGTAATTACTTCTTCTCCATTAATAATATCTGGATCATCTTTACAACTTGTCATAAGTAAAACTAATATTACAGTAAGGAATAAAAAGAATTGTTTCATCTTAAATTTCATTTTTGATATTTAATAATATATCAAAGATATATCTTTATTGCAACATTGTTGCATTTAGGATATTATTTTTCTTAAAAATATAAATATGTGTCTTATCGATAGAAAATATGGAGTTGAAAGTCAAACCATATGATTGTATTGGAAAAGAGAAGTATAAATTTGTTTAAAGGATAATTAATTCAAGGGCAGTCAGAAGAATACTTGGCAACAAAAAATGGGAACGAATTTTACTTCGTTCCCATCGTGTACCCCTAAATTGTCATTTCTTGAACTTTCTAGGCTTATGATGTTTTTTCGAAGTGTGGGTTGATGTAGTTATTATTTTCAAATTTATAATGAATACAAGGAGTATATTGGTGAAAATGATAAAATCCTTTCATTATACAATCAATGACTTCTTTATGACCAAAAACTATACCCTAAGCTCATTAACAATTATTTTTAACTTTAAGTTAAAATATATAGCAATAATATTGCATGTTAACTAAAAATGTCTTATATTTACCTTATACTTATATTTTTTAAAAAACAATCAAATGTTGAAAAACAAACCATACGATTATTCGGATAGACATAAAAGAAGTTGGGAAGACTCTGGCTTATGGGATTCGAATAAAGGATATGAAGATAAAGGATTTTCTTTCTTTGGATTTAGAAATTGGGAAGACACTGGTTCATGGGGTTCGAATAAAGGATATGAAGGTAAAGAGTCTTCATTCTTTGGAAATAGTGAGAAAAATGATTTTAATATAAATGCCGACATTTTTGAAAATATAAACTCAGAAAGAGTTCATAATCAATATAGTTTTTTCAAGAACATCATAGAAATAGAT
>JAHDFV010000326.1 GCA_020627985.1 Saprospiraceae bacterium | reverse complement strand
ATATTGACGTTTATCCAACTATAATTGAAGATCAAATCCATATTAAATTCTCAAATCAAAATACAACTGATGTTGAAATTAAGATTTATGATATTAATGGAATTGAACATTTATCATCAAATAAAATCATTTCAATTAATAGCCTTGAAACAATAGAATTAAATCAATTTTCAACAGGTTTATATTTTCTTTCTATTGTTGTTCAAGATAAAGTTTTTTCGCAAAAAATATTTAAGAAATAATAAATTGACCTAATTCACATTGAAGTGATTTAAAAACTAATGTTAAAATGATTTGTAAGTGCTTGTAATACAAGATAAAGCTCTTTTTGAGATTCATAGCCATCCCGATAGCTATCGGGAATGGATCGATAAAAAGCTGAAATATTGTGTTTCAATGACTTGCAAAGGAATTAACATTATGTTCTTAAATCACTTCATTACTAAATAAATTAAAAATTATGAATCTGCGTTTTTTATTTTTAACCTTTATTTCGATTTTATTTTCAACACAAATTTTTGCTCAATATCAAGTTGGACATCAATCTTTTTCTCATTTAGATCCAAATAGAAATAATAGAGATGTTTGGGGAGAAGTATATTATCCTGCGGATGTTGCAGGTGATGATGTAGACTTGTCAACAGGAGAGTTTCCATTAATTGTTTTTGGACATGGTTTTGGAATAGCATGGACTGAATATTCAGTATGGTGGGAAGAGTTAGTCGCAGAAGGTTATATAGTTGCGTTTCCTAGAACTGAAGGAAGTATCTTTTTCCCAAGTCATGCTAATTTTGGGCAAGATTTGGCATTTTTAGTAGACGCTTTCATGGCTGAAAATACAAATACAGGTTCTATTTTTTACCAACATATGTTAGGTAATAATGCAATCATGGGTCACTCTATGGGTGGAGGATGTACTTACTTAGCAGCTGGAGATTATGGAGCTAATGTAAAAACGATAGTAACATTAGCCGCAGCAGGTGATACAAATCCGTCAGCAATAACAGCAGCGGCAAACATAGATATTCCTGTTTTAAATATTGCAGCAGGAGAAGAATGTGTTTTAAATAGTGGGGCAGAACCTATAGATATTCATAACAATTTAGGGATGACTCCCTATAAAGCTTTTGTAGAAATAGAAGGAGCGAGTCATTGCCAATTTGGTATTGCTAGTGGAGGATCACTTTGTACAACAGGTGAATTTTGTAGTGGTTTTATGAATATAGCAGATCAACATACAGAGATGTTTTTAAATGCGGTTCCTTGGTTAGATTTTTATTTAAAAGAAGATTGCAATAGAGGAGTTGACTTTACGGATAATTTATACAATAATCCGCTTTTAACTTATTTAGAAGATCCAACCTTTCCATTATGTTGTTCTTATCCTGAAAACATTAGTGTTGATTTAGGAGCTGATCCTAATCGAGTAAATATTTCTTGGGATGCAGTACCAGGAGCAACAGAATATCAAGTAAGATATAGAAGAGCTTTAACATCTACTTGGAGTAATTTAATTGCAACAACTACTAATAGAATTGTTCAAGTTTTAGTACAAAATAAAGTATATGATTATAGAGTTAGATCAAAATGTCCAGATGGTTCTTGGTCAGAAATGTCTGCGATTGAAAAATTTAGAACTGTAGCTTGTGATGCTCCAGGAAATTTTGTTACAACTCAATTAAATAACAACAAAGTAAAATTAGAATGGGACGAATTTACCTATGCTGATAAATATCAAATATTTTTTAGAGTAGAAGGAAGTTCTGATAATTGGACTAAATTAGTTACTTATTTACCTGGGATGAAATCTAGAGTTTTAAATAATTTGACTCCAGGAGAATCTTACGAATATAAAGTTCGGTCATGGTGTGAAGTATCTTATGGCCCATTTAGTGCAATAGGAACTTTCACAAATAATACATTAAAAGAAATAGTTTCATCAACGATATCAATTGATAAAATTTATCCTAATCCAGTTAAAGAGGAAGTCAATATTAATTTCTATTCAGAAATAGAAAGCAGTGTTCAGTTGACTATCATTGACCTTATTGGGAGATCATTAATTGTAAATGAAGTAAATGGATATGAAGGGTTAAATTCACATACGATTAATACAAGAGAATTAGAGAATGGATATTATTTCATTCAAATAAAAAATGGAGATAACTTTTCTATTCAGAAATTTATTAAAGAATAATGATTAGATTTTAAGTTAGGATTTTAGAGCCAGTTCCGTAAAGAACTGGCTTTTTTTGTCATTACCGCTCAATTTTTATAAAGTATAAACTCAATGTGGCAATACTTCATTATTTTCGTTTAATAATCATAAACTTTTTAGTTATAAAATATGAAAAATCCTTTAATCGTAATCATCTTGTTTTTCTTTCCTTTTTTATGTTTTGCTCAATCATCTGATAGAATGGATCTTATTGGTACTTGGAATAGTAATTCTATTTCTTGTATTAGTAATATTTGTTATAATGAAGTATGGGGTTATGTGGATGGAGTAGGAAAAGAGTATGCAATATTAGGTTCACCAGAGCAACTTAGTTTTATAGATGTATCAAACCCAACTAATCCTGTTTTAAAACAAGAATTTATTGGTACTGGGCGATCTATTTGGAGGGATATGAAATCATACCAAAACTTTATCTATAGTGTTCATGATAATAATAACACATCAGATGATGAAGGTTTATGGATTTTTGATATGTCTGCATTACCAAATGGGAATGTTATCGATTTAGGATTTTTTGAAACTGATTTTGGTAGAGCTCATAATATATTTATAGATGAACCTAACGCTCGACTTTATATTGCTGGTTCTAATACACAAGGAGCTGGGCTAATCGTTTATAGTTTAGCAAATCCTGCGAATCCAAGTCTGATTGCTAATGTTAGTTTAGCTACAGGAATGGGAGGTTATGTCCATGATTTGTTTGTAAGAGATAATATTGCATATTGTAATAGTGGTAGTGGATCTGATGGAGGTATGTTTGCGATTAATATGACGATTCCAACCATGCCTCAATATTTAGCAGATGTAGAAACTGGAGGTTATAATCACAGTTCCTGGATGACTGATGATAATAATTATGTGGTATATGCAACAGAAACTTCCAATGTTCCTTTGTATTTAGTCGATGTTACGGATGTAAATAATGGTAATATCATTAATGTTTCAACCATGAAAGAGCCTTTGTTGGCTCCTGAGCATACGAATAATATTGCGCACAACCCATTAATAAAAGGGGATTATTGTTATGTGTCCTATTATGAAGATGGGATACAAGTTTGGGATATTTCAGATCCTGAAAATCCTTTCTTAGAAGCATATTATGATATGATTGCTAATACTAATTATAATGGAACAACAGGTGTCTGGGGTGTTTATCCTTTTTTACCTTCTGGTCATATTTTAGCCTCAGATGTAAATACTGGATTATATATTCTTAAGATGAATCATGGTTGTGCAAATGGCATACAAGATGGGGATGAAATAGGAATAGATTGTGGTGGTACTTTTTGCGAATCTTGTCCTTGTGAAATGCCTTCAAATGTTATTCATAATATTGGTAATGATCCAAATAGAATAAGTTTAAATTGGGATGCAGTAAATAATGCATCTTTTTATCAAATTAGATATAGGAGAGTCTTGACAACTTCCTGGAGCTTTTTATCAACGACTTCTCTTTCAAGAATAATACAAGTTTTAGAACAAAATAAATTATACGATTATCGTGTCAGAGCACAATGTAATTCAGGTGAATGGTCTGATTTAACTCCAATAGAAAAATTTAGAACTGCACAATGTATTGCTCCTACCAATTTTAATACTACACAATTAAATAACAATAAAGTAAGATTAGAATGGGATGATTATACTTATGCCGACAAATATCAAATCTTCTTTAGAGAAGAAGGTAGTACAGGTGATTGGAATAAAATGGTGACTTAGTATCAAGGAATGAATTTTAGAGTCCTAAATAATTTAATTCCAGGAATGACCTATGAATATAAAGTAAGATCTTGGTGCGAAGTTTCTTATGGCCCTTTTTCTTCTATAAGTACATTTACAAATACTTTATTGAAAGAAGATAATTCAATAAATCAGGATTGTAAAATATATCCTAATCCTGTAAATAATACATTGAATATAAATTACAACAGTTATAAAAATTTAAAAACAGATTTTAATATTATTCATAATAATGGACAATTAATTAGTAATAAATCTTTTAATGTTCAAGTCGGTGAAAATACATTGAATTTAAATGT
>JAHDFV010000325.1 GCA_020627985.1 Saprospiraceae bacterium | reverse complement strand
CAAATTAAACGAACAGTATCCATTGGATTCTTAAAATAAAACCTAGAAACACTTGAAGAATGTATTATATCTCCCTCATCATCTCCATCATCTTTAAAGACCCATTCAGAACCATCATCATACAGCAAAGACCACCAACCTTCCCAACCTAAAAGAGCTATGTCTGCATTAGAAGGGGAAGAATTAACATCAACATACCTATATTGATTCCTAGAAGCTTCATTACCAAATTCACCTTCTAAAGTTACATAACCACCAGGACCATCTTCTTTATTACAATCACATTTATCGCTAGCTGAAGCATATAAGCCACCACAACCTGCAAATTCTATATAAGCTTCATCAGACCAAACACAACCACTTTGAGCATCTGTTACAGTAACTTTTACTCTATATACGCCGCAATCATCAGCTGCAATTCTTATTGAATCAATAGCTCCTTGATTCACAAATTCCAAAGTACCTGATCCAGACTCTTGAGTCCAAACTACACTTAAATTAGGATTGTCTTCTAATTTATGAATTCCTTCTGGATAACCTATAAATGTTGTTTGAGTTAATAATACTGTATCCGTAACCAATACAGCTGGTCTTGGACTACTAACAGATGTAGCTGGTAAATCAATATCTCTTACTGTAACTACTAAAGTATCACTTTGTACATTTCCTCCACATTTATCTACTACATAATAAACTGTTGTTATCGTATCTAAAGCCGATCTTACAAACATTAGATCTAATGAATTAAAGTCCCCTAGACTTCTTTCTTCATATGGGATATTCCAATAAAAGTCATCCCAATTAACAATTGGTAGGTTTCCTGAAGAAACATTTGCTGTAAGATATAATTCTGATCCATCGTCCATTAATATAGTTCTCCATCCATAATAATCATTGTCATTTAACTCAGTATATGATGGAGATATTGGTAAATAAGCATATATTCTACTCATATTACCAGCACTATCATCATTACTACATAATTCTATATCGGGACCTAAACTAACTGGTATATTTAAGGTTGGTGAAATTTCAATTGAAACTTCATCGGTCATAGTACAACCATTTTTACTAAAAGTATAATAAAAAATATATGTACCAGCAGTCAGATTTGGATTCAAAGTTGAAACTGTCGTTGTAGTACCTGTAGTTGTAGAAAAATTTAATGATTCAGGATTTGACGGATCTTCAGACCATTGAATGGTTGCTCCTGTTGGTGCAGCATTTCCTTCAATATCAAAAGAGGTTATTGCAGCAGTCATACAACAATTTCCTCCATTATACTCTGTAATCATTGGCGTTAAAGTTTCTTCGACTGTAATGTCTGTTAATATTACATTATCGAAAAACACATATCCAGTTGCATTTGCAGAAGTTCCACAATCCGTTCCTCCAAGTACAAGCTGTGTAAAAGGTGTTGTAGTTGGTGTAAATGTTACAGTAAATGTTGTTGGCGTTGTAGTAATACTGCCTCTTGGTATACTTGCTAATAAAGGAGCAGGATCACCTGTTGAAAGAACACAATAGTCGGAAGTTAATGTCATTGGCGTTCCACTTAATGAACCATAGATACCAAAATCTGTTCTCAAATCATCTGAACTGCTATGAGTAGATTTTGCAATATCAATACTCAATTCATAGGTTCTACCCAATTGTAGTGTAACTGCTTGTGTTATATATTCTCTATAACGAGGGTCTTGACTTATTATAATTAAGAAATAAACCAGCAAATCCATCATTTTGACAATATTGTCCCATAGCATTATTCCTTACCTGTACTCCTGAAGCTATAAAACCAGTCATTCCACAATTGAAATAATCTGGTGTAGACAATAAATTATCTACTGCATTTTCCCAATCATTAACTAAAGTAAATTGAGAATGTCCTGTAGGACATGCAAGATTACTTTCAAATGAGGGATTTTCTAAGCCACAATTTTGTGCTATTATATCTATTGAAAATAGAAAAATAATTATTAATGATGTAAAGATTTTAATATTATTCATAATAATTTTTGATTAAGAAGTTTACATTAAAACTCTTTAAGTCAAAAAGGTTGCCAACATTTCTAAAGCTATTTTTTTTAACGATTTATTGTGACATAGAATAATTATATGTTAAAAATTTAAATTATATGATAGTTTTCAAAGAAATATAAAATCTTCTTCCTTCTGCTGGAATAATTCCTGGACCAGGATAAGACGTTGTTCTTCTTGTAAAATATTTCCGATTGGCTAGATTATTAATTCCTCCAGAAAGGGTAAACCATTTCCATTCATAAGAAATAGAAGTATCTAAAACATGATAAGAAGGAATCATTCCTCGAGTGGCATTGGCTAAAAATTCAGCGTTTGTGGCATCGCTAAAATGTTGTTGAACAAAAGTATATTGAAAACTTGTTTTTAAATTTTTCCAATTCAAATTCAATCCTGTTTTAAAATTAATTGGAGGAATTAATTCTACTTCATTTCCTTTTATATCATTTCCTCCAGATAAATAAATTCCTTTGATAAAAGAAAAATTAGTAAATACATTTAATTTAAAATTAGATTTTTCTTTAAAAAAAGAGATAATTTCTGATTCTATATAAGTCTCTATTCCTATAATTCGTGCATTTCCTATATTAGTTCTAAAATCTACAAGGCGTTGAACTAAAACAGGATCATCAATTAAAATGTCTGTAATACCAATTCTATTATTATATTTTAAAATAAATGTTGTTGCATCAAAACTAATTTTTTCTTTCAATATTTTGCCTCGAATTCCTAAATCAAAGTTATATCCTTTTTCATCTTGCAATAATGTGTCCACTACTAAATTAGGATTTTGAATTGCTAAATCTGTAAAATTAATAGAACGATAATTTTGACTAAAATTACTATATAATTCTAATTCATCTTTTATACGATAAGACATGCCCAATCCTGTTAAAAATACTGGACGTTTATTAATTTGATTATCGTCAATTTTATTTTCAAAAATTAACTCTCCTCCAGAATATACTCTTTGATAAAAGTATCCCTCTGCGGCAGTTTTAATATATTCAAAACGTACACCAGGCGTTACTGAAAATTTATTGGTAATATTAAATAAATTTTTAGCAAAAAAACTATAATTAAAACTAGGAAATTCATAAGATGACTGATTGGGTTCTATTGGATTTAAAAAATTAAAATCAGCATCATAAGCATCCGAAGCATCTCCTTGTTGACTTGTAGTAAATCCTTTATAAATTCTTGTTCCCACTAAAAAAGTATGAATATTTTTTTTAGTAGAATATTGATGTAAAAAACGAGTTTCATTTCCAAAGTTTTTATATTGCCCCATAACTAAATCTCGTTCTCTTAATGGATCTGGACGATTAATAGGACCTAATTCTCCTAAAGCATCACGCCCTGCATATAGGAAAAAATTTCTAGTATTAATTCTTGTATTTTTATTAAAATAATAACTTGCATTTAAGGCTGCTAAATTCCAATTAACTTGAAACCAATTTCTTTCTCTTTTAGATTGTAAAGGATCTTGTTCAAATTCAAAATCCATTAAACCACCAGGCTGTTGAGCTAAATAATCCATAAAAGTATATTCAATTCCTATATTGAATTTTTTATTGGGAACATATACTATTTTACCAAACGCTGTATGCTGGTGAAAGCCAGAATTAGGTCGCTGACTATCTCCTCTTTTATATTGATAAAAAGAATAATAATTTATTTTTTTATAAGTTCCATCAATAGAATTAAATGTATTGAATAAATTAAATGAGCCATAAGTATTTTCAGAAATAAAACGAAATGGTTTTTCTCCTCCTTCCTTAAAAACAAAATTTAAAAGTCCTCCAAATTGAGTTCCATATTCTAAAGAAGCGGCTCCTCGAATCACCTCAATTTTTTTTAATGCTTGAACAGGAGGAGTATAATAACTTTCTGGATATCCTAAAGCATCAGCACTGATATCATAACCATTTTGTCGAGTATTAAAATTAGCCGAACGATTGGGATCTAACCCTCTTCCTCCAATAGATAATTGTAATCCTGCCCCATCATTTTCATGAATATTTAAACCTGCAATTCCTTTAAAAACTTCGCGAGGATTATTGATAGCAATATTTCCTAAAACATTTTCTAAAGCAATAACTTCTGATTTCATTCCGCCATGAATTCCAAATTCTTCTACATTTCTCATTTTCCGAATTCCATCATTTTCATTGACATCAGAAACTAATGTTTCTTTTAAAACAATATTCAAAGGAGATAAATAAAAATCTTTTTTTACTTGAGATTTTATTTCTATTTCTTCTGTTATATCTG
>JAHDFV010000324.1 GCA_020627985.1 Saprospiraceae bacterium | reverse complement strand
GCAATGCTTAAAGACATTGTTGCCCAGAAACCTACCATTACGGTTAACCACAAAATATAAGACCAAAGCTTAGAACCTATTCCTGTTGTATTAGTACTTCTAACTGACGCAGCTGCTACACTTGATACTAAATAATCATTCCCTTTTTTCTTACGCAATTGTACGGAAAGATCAGGTTTATTTATATTAGCTGTTACTGAAATAGCTTGAGTAGAGTAGGGAACCCAAGCACTTTCTTTTTTGCCTTGAATAATTCTATAATCATCAGCTTTAGCTAATCCTTCTTTATCTGTGATAGAATGGATTTGCAGAAAAGTATTTCCATTTTCTTGGTATATTTCAGCGCTCGGTTTAGCGAGTTGTGTGCTTTGATCTAACACAATACCAAATCCTCCTGCTTGTGTCCATCCCCAACCAATGAGGAATAAACCCATTGCAATTAAAATGGGAGCAGAATATTCTTCTAGCCATTTTATGCTTTCTGTACCTTTCCAAATGAAGAACATATTGATACACCAAAACAATGTAAAACCTACAAATTTGCCAAAAGTTAATTCTATACCTACATCGCCACCCATGATAGTTTGGTATATCGCATAAAAGGCAAGTCCTCCAATCCATGTTTGTATTCCAAACCAACCACAAGCCACAAAACCTCTCACAATTGATGCAATATGAATCCCATTGATCCCAAAAGAGGACCGACCAATTACAGGAAAGGGAATGCCATATTTGACACCAGCGTGCCCATTTAACACCATAGGTATGGTAATGATAATATTCGCGAGTCCAATAATTATCAAGGCTTCAATCCAGCTCATTCCGCCAACAATCATATACGAAGCTAATAGATAAGTTGGAATACAAACTGCCATTCCTACCCATAAAGCTGCTAAATTCCAAAGCGACCAAGTCCGTTTTTCTTTGGGTACAGGGGCTAAATCTTCACTGTATAAATCGGAATGACTTAGGTCTTCTTTTAATTCAATAATTTCTTGACTCATGTAAGAGGTTTTGGAAACATCCATATATAGCTTTGGTTTTAAACCCAAAGCTATATATACATGAACAATTAATTATAATATTCATCAGCAATGTCAATGACTTGAGAAATGATTTCCATTCCTTCGTCAATTTCAGCTTTAGTAATATTTAATGGAGGAGCAATGAAAATGAAATTCCATTTCACGAAAGTGAACATTCCCAATTCTCTAACTTTTTTAATCATTCTTCCCGTGATTGCTGCTTTATCTCCACTGGCATTCCAAGGAACTAACGGTTCTCTGGTTTCTCGATTTGTAACCAATTCGATACAACCCAAAAGTCCAGTATTCCTGAAATCACCTATAGAAGGATGTTTCAATTTTAATTCTTCTACTTTTTGTTCTACATATTCACCCATTTTAGCTGCGTTATCCACCATGTTTTCTTCCATCATGATTTTTAAATTCGCAACACCTGCTGCACAAGAAACCGCATGAGCAGAATAGGTTAAACCAATGGCCATATATTTATCTTCGAAATATTTGGCAATGGTATCCGTAACAACTGTTCCTCCTAAAGGTAAATAACCAGAAGTCAATCCTTTGGCAATACACATGATATCTGGTGTAACATCATGATGATCTACTCCAAACCATTTTCCCGTTCTTCCGAAGCCACTCATCACTTCATCACAGACCAAAAGAATTCCATATTTATTACAAATATCTTTCACCCCTTTCCAATATCCTTTAGGATATTTAATACAGCCAGATGAGCCAGATTCTCCTTCAAGAATGATAGCCGCAACACTTTCTGTCCCTTCATATTTGATGATTTGTTCCAAATTTCTAAGTGCCATTTTTCCGCATTCTTCAGGGCTATTTGTTCCCCAAGGGCAACGATAAGCATATGGATTTTCTACATGGACAAAGTTCGGAGCTTGTTGTGCATCTACAGGGTGTCTTCTTGGATCTCCACCAGCAGACATTGAGCCCATTGTTGCTCCATGATAAGAACGATATTGGGTAATGATTTTAGCTCTACCTGTATACATTCGAGCTAATTTAATTGCATTTTCAATGGCTTCAGAACCACCTAAAGTGAAGAAAGTTTTGGTCAAATTACCAGGAGTAATTTGCGCGATGAGTTTACCTAATTCGGCTCTTGCTTCTGTAGCCATACCTGGATAAACAAAACTTAATTCTTGCATTTGTTTTGCAACAGCCTCTGTAATTCTTTGGTCACCATGACCGATATTTACATTCATCAATTGTGATGAAAAATCAATATATTTTTTTCCCTCTCTATCATAGAGGTAAACACCTTTCGCTTTATGCGCATTAATGGGATTTAATCCTCCTTGTTTTGACCAAGAAAATAATGTATAATCTAAGCAATCTTTTATAATGCCAGTTCTAGAATCTTTTACCGTTTCCATTTTAATTCAGTTTAATTTTTGAAATTAGATTAGCTCATCCAATTGGTCTTATCTTCTGGATTCCATTTGGTCGTAGTTTTCTTATTTTGAGTCCAAAATTCAATAGAACTTCTACCTGTAATATCACCTACACCAAATTTTGATTCATTCCAACCTCCAAAGGAAAAAGGCTCTCTAGGAACAGGAACTCCAATATTTACACCAATCATTCCCGCACTTGCTTTTTCCATGACTCTCTTCGCTAATCCACCGTTTTGAGTAAATACTGCGGCTGCATTTCCATAGTTAGAATGATTCTCGATTTGTATAGCCTCATCTAAATTCTTGGCTCTGATAATTGATATCACTGGTCCAAAAATTTCTTCAGTGGCAACACTCATATCTTTAGTCACATAATCAATAATCGTAGGTCCAACATAGTAACCGCCTTCTTTACCCGAAACAGTTGCCCCTCGACCATCCACTAAAATTTTAGCACCTTGTTGCTCAGCTTCTGTGATATATCCTTCAATTCTTTCTTTGGCTTCTTTACTAATGACGGAACCTAAATTTTCGCCAGGAACAATTTTTTTCGCTTCGATAATCATTTGATCAATGATATGTTGAACTTGATCTACTCCGACCATAACCGCAGCAGCCATACAACGTTGACCTGCACAACCAGACATAGAAGCTACGACGTTATTGGCAGTCATTTGAACATGTGCATCTGGTAAAACGAGTAAATGATTTTTAGCACCTCCTAAGGCTACACATCTTTTCAAAGAATTAGATGCTCTTTTATAAACGATTTTAGCTACTTTGGTTGAACCTACAAAAGATACAGCTTCGATTCCTTCATGATCACAAATGGCTTCTACGATTTCTTTTCCACCATTTACAATATTAAATACTCCTTTAGGCAAACCAGCTTCTTCTAATAACTCAGCCATCCTCATGACACTCAACGGTACCATTTCAGAAGGCTTAATGATTACAGTATTTCCTAAAACCAATGCGTTAGGTACAGTCCAATGTGGTACCATGTTCGGGAAATTGAAGGGCGTAATACAAGCAACCACTCCGATAGGTTTGCGTTCAATTCTACATTCCACACCTCGGCTCACTTCCTGAATTTCATTGGTAATAATCTGAGGCATAGATACAGCAAACTCACAAAGTTCAATACTTTTTTCTACCTCAGCTCTAGATTCAGAATATGTTTTCCCATTTTCTAATTGTACAAGATTGGATAATTCATCAATATTTTTTTCTAATAAATTTCTATACTTAAAAAATACTTGTATCCTTTCTTTTAGTGTTAAAGAAGACCAAGACGGAAAAGCATTTTTTGCTGCTGTAACTGCTTGATCTAATTCTTTCATTCCACTCATGGGCAAAGTAGAAATTTTTTCTCCTGTTAAAGGACTTATGACATCTAGAGATGGTTGGCCATTTCTACAAAATTCGCCATTTATATAATTTTTAACCTCAGGTTGATTCATATTTAATTCTATTTGTAATAAATTATATTGTCAAAATAATCTTAAGCTATTGTTTTTAATCAATGAGAAAACCTTTAAATATAAATATAATTTTATTATCATGCAGTTTTAAACATAAAAGTTAATCTCAAAGTATACATCAAATCATCTTAATGAAGCAATTACAAAACAAAATAAAAGTAATTCATCTAATAATTTTTTTTCCTGTTCTTTTTTATTTTTCATGTATAGATAGTAAAGTAAACTACAGTCCCTTTGATTTTGCTACAAAAAAAGCAGATAGTCTTTATTTAGACGCTCTCAATCATGAATACTCAAATATAGGAAAGATGGGAGATGCAGGAAAACAGTTACAAAAATTAGAAAATGACAGTATTGCGATATTAGTCGGGGAATATTTTTTTC
>JAHDFV010000323.1:864-4318 GCA_020627985.1 Saprospiraceae bacterium | reverse complement strand
TGGTGCAAGTAGTCTACTTGGAGATATTGAAAGACAGATTGAACATTTTGTAACTGGAAGATATTCTGCTTCCTTTAGACATCCAATGTCATAATCTAATTTTTTAGATTAGCTATTTATAAATGTCTAACATCCTTTTAACATGAATATTAAAGAAATATACGATACCATGGCATATGGTCCAGCTCCCGAAAGTCCGGCTGTAGTGAATGAATATTTAGATTCACACAAAAGAAAATTTGATTTATTCATTGATGGAGAATGGAAAAAACCTTCTTCTAAAGAATATTTTGATAGCATTAATCCTTCCAATAAGAAGAAGCTTGCAGAGATATCTGAGGCAAATGCAAAAGATGTTGATGCGGCAGTAGCGGCTGCTAAAAAGGCTTTACCTGCTTGGTCTGCTTTAAGCGGTCACGAAAGAGCAAAATATTTATATGCTATTGCTCGAAAAATTCAAAAGCATTCTAGATTATTTGCTGTTTTAGAATCTATGGATAATGGTAAACCAATCCGAGAAACTAGAGACATTGATATTCCTTTAGTCGCTCGTCATTTTTATCATCATGCGGGTTGGGCACAATTAAAAGATACAGAATTAAAAGATTTTGAAGAAATAGGAGTTGTTGGTCAAATCATACCCTGGAATTTCCCTTTATTAATGTTGTCTTGGAAAATTGCTCCAGCAATAGCAATGGGCAATACCGTTATTTTAAAACCTGCCGAATCTACTTCGTTAACAGCACTTTTATTTGCTGAAATATGTCAAGAAGTTGGACTACCAAACGGTGTTGTTAATATAATTACTGGACATGGTTCAACAGGAGCCGCTTTGGTTGAGCATAAAGATGTTAAGAAAATTGCTTTTACGGGTTCTACTGAAGTCGGAAAAATTATAAGACGATCTATTGCAGGTTCCGGTAAAAAAGTTTCTTTAGAACTAGGCGGTAAATCTCCATTTATAGTTTTTGAAGATTCTGACTTAGATAGTGTTGTTGAAGGAATTGTCAATGCAATTTGGTTTAATCAAGGACAAGTTTGTTGTGCAGGATCTCGATTATTAGTTCAAGAAAGTGTAGCTGAAAAATTATATAAAAAGATAAGAAAAAGAATGGAAAACCTTAGGGTTGGTGATTCTTTAGATAAGTGTATTGATATGGGAGCTGTTGTAGATTCCATTCAATTCAAAACCATATCTGATATGGTAAAATTAGGTGTAAAAGAAGGCTGTACTTTATGGCAACCTTCTACGAAACCATCTAAGAAGGGATACTTCTACCCTCCTTCATTGTTTACAGATGTTTCTCCTGCTGCAACTATTGCTCAGGAAGAAATTTTTGGACCTGTTTTGGTCGCTATGACATTCAGAACTCACCAAGAAGCTGTAAAATTAGCCAACAATACGCGCTACGGTTTAGCTTGTAGTATTTGGACTGAAAATATCAATATGGCTTTGGATATTGCTCCTAAAATTAAAGCAGGTGTTGCTTGGATTAATTGTACAAATGTATTTGATGCAGCAGCTGGATTTGGAGGTTATAGAGAATCTGGATTTGGACGAGAAGGTGGTTTAGAAGGTTTACATGAATATGTAAAACCTAAAGTTGAAGCTGATTTTGCAGATAAAGCATTTGAAGCCAATAAAACGAAATCGAAACCTTCCATTCCTTCAGGAATTGATCGTACTGCTAAAATGTATATTGGTGGAAAGCAAGCAAGACCAGATGGTGGTTATAGTACTAAAGTGATTAATCCACATGGAGATTGTGTTGGTGAAGTATCTGAAGGTAACCGAAAAGATATTCGAAATGCAGTAGAAGCTGCACATGGTAATGGTAAATGGGGCTCATTATCTGGACATCAAAGAGCACAAGTTTTATATTACATTGCAGAAAACCTTTCGTATAGAAAAGAAGAATTTGCGAATCGTTTATTACAAATGACAAGTGTTTCCAAAAATGATGCCTTAAAAGAAGTTGATGCTTCAATTGAAAGGATATATTACTATGCAGCAATGGCTGATAAATTTGATGGACAAGTCCATTCGACGCAAGTCAGAAAAGTAACTTTAGCCATGCCAGAAGCGATTGGAGTAATGGGCATTGTTTGTCCAAATGAATCACCATTACTTGGATTTATTTCAACAGTGATTCCAGCTATTACTATGGGTAATAGTTGTATTGTTATTCCTTCAGAAACAGCTCCATTATCTGCTACAGATTTTTATCAAATCCTAGAAACTTCTGATCTACCTGCTGGTACGATCAATATAGTTACAGGATCAAAAGACAATTTATCTCAAGTCTTAGCAAAACACGATGATGTAGAAGCAGTATGGTATTTTGGAACAGCAGAAGGAAGTAAAGATGTTGAATTATTTGGAACAGAAAACATGAAGCGTACTTGGGTTAATTATGGTAAACATAGAGATTGGTCTAACCGAGAACATGGTCAAGGAAAAGCGTTTTTAAGGCATGCAACTCATATTAAAAATATATGGGTTCCTTATGGAGCTTAATTTGTTCCTTAGCACTTCATTATAAATAATAAAAAATAAAGAAATACATATGGAAAGTAGTATCCACATAGAAGCGAAAGTAGGTGATATTGCGGAAACAATTTTATTACCAGGAGATCCATTGAGAGCTAAATATGTAGCAGAGAATTTTTTAGAAGATGCCGTTTGCTATAATAAAGTCCGTAACATGTTTGGTTATACGGGGACATATAAAGGTAAAAGAGTTTCAATTCAAGGTTCAGGTATGGGCATGGGTAGTACTGCTATTTATGTCAACGAATTGGTAGAAACCTACGGTTGTAAAAATCTAATTCGAGTAGGTACTTGTGGTGCCATTCAAGAACAATTAAATGTAGGACAAGTTATTCTAGCGATGAGTGCTTCAGGGGATTCAGGTGCAAACATGGCGTATTTTAATGGCTTTCAATATGCTGCAACCGCAGATTTTAGTTTATTGCAAAAAGCATATCAAACAGCTCAACGCTTAGATATTAATACCATACAAGGATCTATTTTTTCAACAGATACTTTTTATGATGATAATCCAACTCGTTGGGATAAATGGGAAAGACATGGAATATTAGGTGTAGAGATGGAAACACAAATTTTATTTACAATTGCTAAAAGATTAGGAGTAAAAGCACTTTCTGTTTTAACGGTGAGTGATAATATTAAAACAGGTGCTTCTGCTAGTGCTAAAGATAGAGAGCAATCCTTTATGGACATGATGAGAATTGCTTTAGATTTAGCATAAACTTTATTGTCATTTATTAAAAATCCCATTTAGAATTTATTACTAAATGGGATTTTTTTTATCATTACCCTTCCTATAAATGTTTTTATAACTCTATACCATTAAATAGATAAACTAAAAAGTTTATTTAATTAATATAAGAAAAACTATACTGCTATGGAAAATCAATCTTGGACACCTTT
>JAHDFV010000323.1:0-854 GCA_020627985.1 Saprospiraceae bacterium | reverse complement strand
AAAAATTTTTTAAAAAATGGAGTTTTTTATTTTTATTTGTTTATGTTCTTTTATATACACAATCAACTCAATTCTTTTTTGCTGGTTTTTTAGATATGCTTTGGAAAAAGATTATCCCTCCTTTTTCGCAAATCTTTACAGATAAATTATTACTGACAGAAGCAACAGGAAGTGGGGATGGATATTATGATTATTATAAAATTTTATTTTTCATAATTCTATCTTTTTTAATCAGTATCATTACTTTTTTCTTAACTCGAAAAAAAGAAAATTACAATTATGGATTTAGTTTTCTGCAATTCATTTTAAGGTATTTTATAATTTTTCAAATGGTCATGTATGGCATTGGTAAAATAATGTATATGCAATTTGGATTCCCTCCTGTAGATCGCTTAGAACAGCCTTTAGGAGAATTTTCCCCAATGGGTTTGTTATGGACATTTATGGGGTATTCAGAGCCCTATACCGTTTTTACAGGCCTGTTAGAATTTGTAGGAGGTATATTTTTATTTTGGAGAAGAACCACATTGTTGGGAGCATTAATCTGTTTCGGAGTCATGTCAAATGTTTTTATGCTGAATATGTGCTACGATGTTCCCGTTAAATTATTATCGGGTCATATTGTATTTTTCTGTTCCATTTTAATTTTTATTGAAAGAGAAAGAATTATGAATTTCTTTTTCAAGAATAAAGCAACTACTCCTAAAGTCTTTTCAGAAATTATTCCAGCTAAATTTGTTGAAGCTAAAAATATTATTAAAACTGCTGCAGCTATTTTAATAATAGGAGGAACAATAATTTCATTCGTTGCAAACAAATTTAATTTATTTAATAGTAAAAATGAAGATGTCGTT
>JAHDFV010000021.1:17633-25964 GCA_020627985.1 Saprospiraceae bacterium | reverse complement strand
ACTAAATTCATACGCTTTTTTTATGAATTTACTTTTTCACACTTACTTGTCCCATATACTGCATAATCAAGGAGCCATATATTTTATATTTCCTCGATGTTTCCGCATCTTAGGGGCACGTATTTATCTAACAAACGCATTGTAACATGTCAAATCGTTCCCTAACTTTATTTTTAATTTTATTCTTTTTACTCTTTTTTACAACTTTGTTTGCACAAGAACCAGATTTAAATTATCCAGTGATAGATGAACAATGTGGTACTGTTCATATGACCAAATGGAAGCAAGAACATCTAGGTACACAATCTACAGATGATTTTGAAGCTTGGATGGAAAGGGCTAAAAGTGAAATAGATTTTTCTCAAAGAATCTTATATACAATACCTGTAGTAGTTCATGTTGCACATGGTGGTGAACCAATTGGTACCTTCCCTAATATTACTGATGCTCAAATCTTTTCGCAAATAGATGCTTTAAATGATGATTTCCGTAGAGTTTTGGGAACCAATGGATATAATCCGAATGGAGCTGATATAGAAATTGAATTTTGTCTAGCACAAATAGATCCGCAAGGGAATATCTTTAATGGTATAGATCGATTAAACGTTGGAGGAAGTTGGGGTTTTAATTCTGCAGACGCAACATTGAAGCCTAGTACCTATTGGAATCCAGATTTATATTTCAATATTTGGGTTACTGAATTATCAGGAGGATTATTAGGCTATGCTCAATTTCCTGTTGGTTCAGGTTTACAAGGATTAGCTGGTGGATCAGCAACAACGGCAAACACAGATGGTGTTGTTGTCGGAGCACAATATTTTGGAAATATTGAAGACGATGATGGTACATTTATCATGGCAAATACTTTTAATTTAGGAAGAACCATGACCCATGAAACAGGACACTATTTAGGTCTAAGACACATTTGGGGAGATGGAGGTTGTGGAGTTGATGATTATTGTGCAGATACTCCAGAGTCTGATGAAGCAACATCTGGTTGTCCAACGGGGCAAGTTTCTTGTGGAACTGTTGATCAAATTGAAAATTATATGGATTACTCAAATGATGCCTGCACCAATATGTTTACAGAAGATCAAAAAGCAAGAATGCAAACCGTAATGGCCAATAGTCCTCGAAGAGCGAGTTTGGCAAATTCATTTGTTTGTTCTCCTCCTCCATCTTTTGCTTTTTCAGGAAGAGTTATTGATGCTGTAACTGGAGTAGGAGTTCCTGGAGCTACTGTTAAATTTTCAGGTATATTTTCACCAGAAACAATTACAGATTCAAATGGTGATTTTTCTTTTAATTTATTTGATGGAACATATGAGATCCTTGCAGGAAGTTGGGGGCATATTACAAAAACAGTTTCTTCTCAATCGTTTAATAGTGGATCTGCTCCTGTA
This sequence comes from Saprospiraceae bacterium, assembly GCA_020627985.1. GTDB lineage: Bacteria > Bacteroidota > Bacteroidia > Chitinophagales > Saprospiraceae > JAHDCE01. The sequence continues at coordinate 24,561 of JAHDFV010000021.1, read as the reverse complement.
ACTATAGAATTAGAATCAGGATATCAAGATGAATTTGCTTTAGATTTAGGTTGGGTTGTAACGGGAAATGCTACAACAGGAAATTGGGAAAGAGGAAACCCTGTTGGCTCAGATTATCAAGGAACTGCTTATGATCCTTCTTCAGATATTTCTTCAGATTTAGGTGATGAATGTTATCTAACACAAAATGGTGGAGGTTCTGCAGGTTCTAATGATGTGGATGATGGTACAACTACATTAACGTCACCTGTTTTTGATGCTACGATTTTTAATTCACCTAAGATTAGTTTATATCGTTGGTTTGCAAATGGTGGAGGTCAAGGAGCTGCTCCAGATGATAAGTTAGAAATTAGTTTAACAGACGGAAGTCAAACAGTTTTGTTAGAAGAAGTAGATGCGAGTGATCCAGATTTACATTCTTGGGTATTAAGAGAGTTTAATATTGCGAATTATATGAATCCAACAAATAGCATGCAAGTTATTATTTCAACTTCAGATGGAGTTACTTCTGCTGATGGCCATTTAGTAGATGCTGCAATTGATTTGTTTAGAGTAGAAGAAGGTTCGGTAGGAGTAGATAATGCTCTAGCTGAAGAATTAGGATTTTCACTTTCACCGAATCCAAACAATGGAGAATTTGTAGTAAATATGAATAACTTATACTCAAGAGCAACCATTGAAATTTATGATGCTGTTGGAAGAAATGTAAATCAGTTAGAAACGAATAATTCAAGAACGAATATTAATTTAAAAGCGAATCCTCCTGGTGTTTATTTCTTAAGAGTAAATGTAGGGAATGATTTCTTTGTACGAAAAGTGATGGTAAGATAATTGCATTAATGGTTAGATAATAAAAAAGCCTTGAAATCATTTTCAAGGCTTTTTTATTTTTAAATAGCTTATTGAATTAAATGAATTTTATTTCATGGCTTGATTTAAATCTTGAATAATATCCATACTATTTTCAATGCCAACTGAAAGTCGTATTAATCCATCCGTAATCCCATTGGCTTCTCTTAATTTTTTGTCCACATTTATATGTGAGGAAGAAGCAGGATGAAGAATTAAAGTATCTACATCTCCAAGTGTAGGAGCTAGAGAACAGAATTTAATTTTATTCATAAATTTTATTCCTGCTTTTAATCCTCCTTTTAATTCAAAACTCAACATACCACCAAACCCTTTCATTTGTTTTTTGGCTAAAGCATGATCTGGATGAGTAGGAAGTCCATTATAATTGACTTGTTTTACTTTTTTATGTCCCATTAAGAATTCGGCAATGGTTTGTGCATTTTTACAATGACGGTCCATTCTAACTTCTAATGTTTTTATTCCATTTCCTAAAATCCAAGCCTCAAAAGGACTGGCATTGGTCCCTGCTAATTTTAAAGTTTGCCAAACAGCACTTTCCATTATTTTTTTATCCCTGCCTACGATTACTCCAGCAATAGAATTACCATGACCATTTAAATATTTAGTAGTAGAATGAATAATGAAATCTACATTATATTTAAAGGGTTGTTGCAAATAAGGAGTAGGGAAAGTATTATCAATTACTGTTTTTACTTTTCTTTTTTTAGCAATTGTAGATAAGGCTTCAATATCAACACAAGCTAAAGTAGGATTAGCAGGCGTTTCGAAATATAGTGCTTTTATCTTTTTATCCTTTTTTAGAATGTCATCAACTTTATTAATGTTTTTTAAATCGGTGAAAATGGTTTCTATTCCCAGCCGACCTAAAGTCTTTAAAAACAATTCAGTCGTTCCACCATATAAATTTCCTTGAGTAAGTATTTTATCTCCTTTATTTAATATGCCTAACAATAAGGTAGAAATAGCAGACATACCCGAGCTGGTTAAATAAGCATAAGCTTTTCCTTTTAAGCCAAACATTTCCATACGAGCAATTTTATCTGCAACTGCTGTCGTGTTTGGGTTAGCATAGCGGCTATAAACTAATCCTTTATTTTTACCTGTAAAAATATCTATCCCTTGATTAATCGTATCAAATTCAAAAGAAGAAGTGGCAAATAAAGGCATTTGATGTGGACGGATTTCTCCTTCAAATTTTTCCTTTTTTACACATAAGGATCCGAAATTTATTTTTTCTTTCATTTTCTTTTTTAAATCACTTCATTATAAAGATATACCCAGCCATTTATCTAAAGCTTTTTTAAGTCGAGCTTTTTCTTCAGGATTAAAGTTTCTAATATTAGCATCACTATGATGTCTACCATCTAATAAAAACCATTCTGCATCTACTTTGTCACTTTCAGGGACACGAGTAGCTGACCAAGTATCAATTTCTCCATAAATATAAATAAAACGATCTCCATGTTTTTTTAACCATTTAGAAACAGCATCATTGTAAGTAGGGTCGTAGGTTAATTTCATTTTATTTGGCGGAAAACTAGCATTGGGGTTTGAAGGTAACGCTTTAATATATTTTTTAAATTTCTTAGTTTCAAAACCATAATATCCCAATTGAGTAGAAGCTTGATAATAATGAGGCCCATAAAAAGCAACATCTTTATCATTGTAAAAAGAAATACCAACGACATCAATAAAATGTTCTACCATTTCATCTACGGAAGCAGACTTTTCAGGGATAGAAGAACAAGATGTTCCATATTGCCAAAAAGAAAAAGGATATTCTAAAACGCCATATTCAAAAGCTTGTTCAAGACTATGGTAATTAAATTGTTGATCTCCACCTTTAGCATACCATTTTAATAAAGGAAGGATTTTCTTTTTGTTTTTTAATAATTTTTTCTGGTAAGCAAATATTTTTTTTCTACATTCTTTTGTTCCTACTTTTTTTAGGAACTTATAAATTCTTTTATCCTCAATGCTATTATTTAATGGGGCAACATAAGGCATGGAAACCGTAACATCTTTAGGGTAAAAAAAACGATAAGCAATCGTTGTTTGTCCCCCTTTTGATACTCCTGTAGAAACCCAATCATTTTTATAAATTTCTCCGAGTAAAGTACGGATATTATGAAGATCAGCAGTTGCTTGTTCTAAGGTTAAATATTTCCAATCTTTATTTTCGGGAATTGAATTGCCGAAAAAACGATGTTCTACTTCTACTTGATTCGCTTTTAAAATCATTGTAGGTTCGTACATTCTATTTCTAGCCATAGAATAACCTTCGGTTGCCATTACCGTGATATCATTGAATCCTTTGTGATTTAAATATACCTTTTGCGTAAATGATCCCTTGTTTGGATTTTTATGATCAATAGGTTGTTTTACTTTTAATTCAAAAGAAGTAAATCCATTATAGGGCGTCGTTATTTTTTTATATTGTATGTCAGGAATATTGTTTAAATATTCTTCAATACTACTTTGTGCTTGAAGCGCAATGCAAAAAAATAAAATTAAAAAAGTTTGTAATATTTTCATGATTAATTCATTAAATTAATTCCAATAAAATTGTTCGAATTCGATGTTGTTTTTCTTGAGATATTCTTTAAACGAGGAAAATGCACGATTGTTATTAAATTTATTTTTTATCGCTTCAAGTAACGATTCATTTTTTTGAATTAAAAAATTTTTTAATAATGGAACGAAATCATTTTTTACAGTAATAAAATATTCGCAATCAGAACTGCCTTTTAATTTTTTTACTGATTTTCCAATATCATACCCTTCAATTCTAAGATGTCCACTGTCATCAATATAAGCTGCTATATTAATTTTAATATTTTCATCCTGATAGAAATATAATGTTACTTTTTCGTTCATCAAAAATATTTAAAAATTAAGGGAAGTTAAAGTAGAATAGTATAATAAAAGAATACTATCTTTTTTATAAGTAGCAATTATTTTATTAGGTTCAGTATATAATTTATTTTCATTTTTTAAATTCCATTGATCAGGATCTAATTTCATATCATTCCAAATATTGAATTGAATGGGTTTATTCAAAGGATAAGAATTTTCTATCCATTTATCCATTAATTTAGGATCTAATTTAATTGCAACTTTTATGTCCCAATCTGAAGGTCCTGAAGGGCTAATTCTCCCTGAAGTATTGTCTTTATAAAAAATGGAATATTCAAGGTCTAAGATTTCAGATTTCAGATGTACATATTGTGTAAAAAAATCTAATTTCTCTTTGTACGTACTGAAAGTCGAACTATTAGTTTGAGTAGATTTATCTTTCGGGCTACAAGAAAGAATTAATAAAAGAAAAATAAATAAAATCAGAAATTTATTCATCAAAGAATTTTATTGTATTAACCAATCTTTATTTCGTTCCCAATCCCAAGCAGATTTTACAATATCTTCAATATTTCTTTTGGGTGTCCAATTTAATATTTCTTGCGCTCTAGTTGGGTTAGCATAAATAGCCGCAATATCTCCAGCTCTTCTTTCACCTAAAGTATAGTTTAATTTAACTTGATTAATTTTTTCAAAAGCTTGAATGGCCTCAAGAACGGTTACTCCATTTCCAATACCTAAATTAAAGACTTCGCAGTTGCTGTCATTACGACCTTCTTTTAAAAAATCAACAGCTTTGGTATGAGCGTGCGCTAAATCCATAACATGAATATAGTCTCGGATACAACTCCCATCTCTTGTAGGGTAATCTGTGCCATACACTGCCATTTTTTCACGATGCCCAGAAGCTACTTCTGTTATAATAGGAACTAAGTGTGTATTTTCAAGAATAGGTGCTTCTCCAATTTTAGAACTTTCATGAGAACCAGCTGGATTAAAATAACGCAACAGTACTGCATTGAAAGATGGGTTTGCATAGCAAAAATCTCTAATAATTAATTCACCCATTTGTTTCGTCCTTGCATAAGAACATTCAGCTTCTCCAAAAGGAGTATTTTCTGTTACGGGCAAATCTTCAGCATCACCATAAACAGCACAGGAAGACGAAAAAATGAAATTAGAGACATTGTATTTAACACAACATTCTAAAACATTCAGAAGGTTGTTTAAATTGTTTCTATAATATCGAATAGGATTAGTTACAGATTCAGGAACATATATGTATGCTGCAAAATGAATTACAGCTTCAATATCTGGATTTTCTTGAAAAATTCGTTCAGTGGTATCAAGATCACACAAATCAACATCATAATTTTGATGTGGTTTCCCAATTAAGTCAGATATTCCTTCTGTGATCTTTCTATATGAATTAGAAAAATTATCAGCGCTGATGGCTTGAAAACCATTGTCATTTAAATCGACTACTGTATGACTTCCAATATATCCACAGCCTCCTGTAACTAATATTTTTCGCATGAATTAATTATTATTTGGTGTTAACTATAGTTCTTGATATTACAAAGTACAAATAATGATTACTTTTGTACCCAAAATTAAACACTTAATATGGATTTAAAAGGATTAGCCGAAGAAGTCGTAAAGATTGCGCAAAAAGCAGGGGATGCTATTATGGAGATTTATGGAAAAGATGATTTTCAAGTAGAATCCAAAGGGGATGAATCTCCTTTAACTATTGCTGATAAAACGGGTAACGATATCATATGTGCAGGTTTAGAAGCATTGGATATACAATTTCCTATTGTTTCTGAAGAAAACAAACTTCTTTCATATGATGTGAGAAAAGATTATGTATCAAGTTGGTTAGTAGATCCATTAGATGGTACAAAAGAATTCATTAAAAGAAACGGTGAATTTACAGTCAATATAGCTTTAATCCATAAAGGAGAACCAGTGCTAGGGGTTGTCTATGCTCCTGTATTAGAAGAAATGTATTACGCTTGGAAAGATGGCGGATCTTATTTAGAGAAAGAAGGAGAAACTAGAAAATTACAAGCGCCTCCATTTAATTTAACCGATGTAGGTTTAGGTGTCGTTGCTTCTCGTTCTCATTTGAATGAAGCTACTGAAGCTTTCGTTAATGCATTGAATGAACCTGTAATTGTACCGAAAGGAAGTTCGCTTAAGTTTTTAATCTTAGCAAGAGGAGGAGCACATGTTTATCCGCGTTTAGCACCCACTATGGAATGGGATACTGGAGCAGCTCATGTTGTGCTTTCTGAAGCAGGTGGTGCTGTGATTAATCATGAAACTAAAAAACCATTAGACTATAATAAAGAGAATTTATTGAATCCATATTTTATTGCTTATGGCAATATGAATGGATAAGTATTGTTATCTCTTGTGTTAAAAAAGCCATGCTGTTTTCAGTATGGCTTTTTTTGTTAATATTTATTTAAGAGAATATTTAATATTGACATAATGGAACTTTTATTGCAATTTATAAGTTATAAAATTACAACTATCTAAGATGGGTTAATCCCAAAATTAATTCATCTTTATTTATTAAAAATTAATATAACCTAATTATGAAGCAGCAACTTCTTCGAGGCAAAACTATGTGCCTTTCCAAAAATTATTTTCCTACAATTTTTAATGTCCAATTCCGTCTACGAAAAATAGAATAATATTCTATTTAGGAATTAGTACATAATTATCATTTGAGAAATTAAATAAGTCGATGTGTCGTCCCGATGCAAAGGGGATCGCCATGTCCATTATATAACCATTTTTAAATAACAACTATTATGAAAAATGTAATGTTTTTTTTCGTTTCCGTATGCCTATTATTCAGCTCTTTTACAGTTAATTCTGTTCCCATTCATTCTGAAGTTACTTGGGAGGAAGTATTTTCTGGAGGGGATATAGAACTCTCTCAAGACTTAAATTCAATTACGATTGTTGTGACTAACAATTCTAATAATTTAGGTGTTGTGAAAATTACAGATCAGTCTGGTAAATTAATTTATTCAATAACTTATATAGGAAATACAGTAATTAGAATAAATACAAGTGGGTATTCTCCTGGAGAATATTTATTAGCAGTTACAGCAGGTTCAACAGTGGAATATTTACAATTCAAAAAATAATTTAAATTTATAAATTAATCTCTTTATCAGAG
>JAHDFV010000021.1:0-17623 GCA_020627985.1 Saprospiraceae bacterium | reverse complement strand
CATTTGTTTTATTGTAAAGCCAAAGTTTAACGGGCGTTTCTGTTTTTATGATATCTTTTTTTAGTTTGATTGCCGATCCTTTATTATCTGTGCAGTCAATAAGAGATTTAAATAGCGAAATGAAATTTAGATTTTTTGCTTTTACTGCATGATTTATTTTTTTTAATTGTTTGATGTATTTATGATATTTATTTAAATTTAAGTATAGAAGTTTCCTAGAATAAGGTTTGTTTAATTTGTATAATTCATAATAAGATCTTAGAATTAAAAGATCAGTAATTCCTTTTACTCCGAAAGAAGTATTTGTAATTAGATTGACTGTAGCTATAGTGTCTTCAAATTTTTTTTCTCGGAATTGACATTTAGCTTGGATTAATGTTTTAAATAATACATTATTTTTTTTTGGTAATTTATCTATATAAGTATCAATTGTTTTGTAGACAATTTTATCTTCGTTAGCTCCGAAGCCATAATTTACTAAATTCAAGAGAATTGCTGGATTAATAATTAACTTTTGAGAATCAGGAAAATTAGTTTTTAAAATATGAATGTAAATATCAAAATTGATTTTGATAATTATTTTAGGGTCAATATTTATGTTTTTTATTCTGTTTAATATGTTTATAATAAATACAAATAATATACTTTTTTCATATTTGTTAATTTTTGATAAAAATAAATAATTACTCAACTGACTGATTTTATCTAATGCATTTATTTGGTTTTTATTTTTAAGTAAATGAAAAATAATAAAATAAACTTCCTTTAATGATTTTATTTTTTTAATGTCTTCAGGGAATTTACCTTTTAAAAAATCTAATTTATAATTCGCTTTATTAAATTCTCCTTTTTTAAGTTTTTCTAAATTGAGCATTTCGCAAGTCAATTCCAATCTTGCTAATTGATAAAATTCTTCTAAATTTTTATAGGCATTATTTAAAATAATGTCATTGTTTGTACTCCTAACCTTACCTGTGCCATCATGAAAATAAAGTTCACGATGCAATTGATATTTATGACCAATTTCTTCTAAACTAAGTATTTCTTTTTTTTCTAAATTTTGAGTGAAATTTTTATTTTCCTTTACAAAATCTTCTGAAAATCGTTTTGAATCATATTTTTTTAATAATAACCGTTCTCTAAGAAAATCTTGTTTTTTTAATTCAATAGAAGTGAGAAAATGTTGTATAGATTTAATTAAGTTCGAACTCAAATGATTGAAAGTAGTTTGATTAAATTTCTCTTTTTTGTAGATCGTAGTGTAGATACTTTTTTCATCAATTTTTCTAGCAATGAAAAGTGGAGCATAGCCTTTTAACTCATCAAAGAATAAGTTTAATTTTTGATTCGTATTGAATACAGGCACCTTTAAGTACTGTTCAAAACTTTTTAGCTCCTTTGGATTCAATCTACGAAGCAATAGCAATAACTTAGAATTATTCATATTTCTGATTGTATTTATTCTAAATTACTGATAATTAGTGATATATTAAAATTTATTTTCTGATTTCACTAAAAACTAAAGCACTGTAAAATGCGATATCATTTGAAAGTTTACCCCATATTGCAGTAACAAGTGATGTATGTGGATTAGACAAAACTTTTTTATGTCGCATGTGAAAGACACTCCAATTATTAGGACAACTGTATATATAGCACCAATTAAATGTCAAATCCATATACGATAAATGTGAGAGAATGCCGAGTACAAAACGCTCAAGAGATATTTCCTTTATTGGAGAGTGTTTCACATTTAAAGAAGAACCCAAAGATTCTTCGAAAGCTTGTAGAGAAGAGGTCGGCCGACTTCTTCTCTTTTTTAAGAAAAAAACGCATTCGTGTGAGGATAATTGTAATAGTGTGAATTGAAGAGAGCGGGACCCATAGTGTGTGTGCGGTCCCGCTATTTTTTATACATCTAATAAAAGAACTTTCATGGCTTTTTCTGCATCTCCTTCTAAATCGAGTACTTGCTTTGCATAGTTTTGTAACAGTAAAGATCGATTATCCATATCCAGTAAAGTGGCAATACTTTCATTTTGTTTTAAAGCTAAAACATCTTCTTCTTTCGGCATTTCAAAAAGACCAGCTAATTGCGCAATATTATTTCCAGTTAAGACTTTACTATTGATGATCTGAGGAGGTAATTGGTCAAACCCTAGCGCAATTTTTGTAACAGGTTGAAAAAGTGGAAATACATTAGGACCACTGCAGCGAACATAGTACGCTCTTCCCATTCTACCCATTAAATCCATTTTATGAGGATCAATTCTATTTTGTTCATCGATAACTTTTTCAGCTACATGTAATTTTACCACTTTACAAATAATTAAATGCCCTGCGCCACCTTGATCGCCTAAAGTCAATATTTCATCTACAACACATTCCATTTGAGCTGGAGATTCTTTAATTCTCATCGGACGAACGATATCAGATGGGATTGCCGTTAAACCTGCTTTTTCAAATTCATTGACTGTAGAAGGATATTCAATACTAGCTAAAGTCATTTGTCGAACGATATTATAATTCACGACATTAATGACGACCTCCTTATTTTTTTGAATATTATGTAAAGTATCCTTAGTTGTATTATTCGTAACTCTTCTATTTGAAGAAAAAACTAAAATAGGAGGATTGGAACTAAAAGCATTGAAAAAACTATACGGCGCTATGTTCATATTTCCATCATCATCAACTGTACTAGCAAAAGCAATAGGGCGTGGAGCAACAGATCCTAATAAGAATTGATGTAAATCTCTAGTAGCAACAGTCTTTGGGTCTAAGGTTCTCATTTTCATAATTTCAATTTTTTACGAAGATATATCTTTGTTGCGAAAATCGTTCCTAGGATGGTAAGTCTGTATCACATCTTTTAAATATTCTTTATCTAAATGGGTGTAAATTTCTGTAGTTGTGATGGATTCATGACCCAACATATCTTGTATCGCTTTCAAATCAGCTCCACCTTCTACTAAATGTGTAGCAAAAGAATGTCTAAACGTATGAGGAGAAATATTTTTAGTAATGCCTACTTTTTCAGCAATTTCTTTGACGATATAAAAGATCATAATTCTGGATAATTTTGATCCTCGTTTATTCAGAAATAAAATATCTTCTTGTCCCTTTTTTATATTCTTTAATAAATTACGTTCATCAATATAAAATAAAATTTGCTTGGTCGCTTCTTCTCCGTTTGGAATTAATCGTTGTTTATCATTTTTTCCAATGACTTTAATGAAACCAATGTCTAAAAATAAATCTGTAATTTTTAGACCTATTAATTCACTGACGCGCAATCCGCAAGCATACATCGTTTCAAACATAGCTTTGTTTCTTCTGCCATGTGGTGTACTTAAATCAAAGCCCAGTAGAAAATTATTGACTTCTTCTATATTTAAAACATCAGGTATTTTTCTAGATAAACGAGGAGATTCAATTAAAGCAGTTGGGTCGATTTCTATAATATCTTCAATACTTAAATATTTATAAAAACTCTTTAAACCAGATATAATTCTTGCTTGAGTTGTCGCACTTAAGCCAATATCATTGATATAAAAAATAAAAGCTCGTATATGTTCTAATGTTACTTGTCGAGCATTTAAATTCCAATCTTTCATTTCAATAAAATCGACGAATTTTCGTACATCACTCTCATAAGCTTTAATCGAATGAATGGAAAAAGAACGTTCAAGTTTTAAGTAAGCAATAAATCCTTTTATTAATGATTTAAAATCCATGAAAGCAATGTAAGAAATGATTTATTCGAAATCATTCTTTTTATTGAATTTTACAAATTTTATGGAAGTATATTTTATGATCATCTGTTATTATTTTTAAAATATATATTCCTTCTGGTTTATGTTTTATATTAAAAGAATAGCCCAATGAAGTAGAATGAATAGATATAGGAATTCTTGTACCAGATAAATCTATGACTTGTATTTCAAGATTTGAATTAAGTTCTGTTTGAATATAAAAAGTTCCATTTGAAGGGTTAGGTGATAATGAAATATCACTAGGTAATGCAGTAGGAGTGATAATGTTGTTTAGAAAATAATCTAAGTTATCACAATCTCCATCATCATTAATAGGTGAATATAAGTGGTAAAAATCAGTTTCTTTGATACAATTTAATTCACAGCCTCCTTCGAAAGGGAATAACATCATTGCACTAAATAAACCACCGTATTCATGTGTTGCACCTATACCTTCTATCCAAGTAATATGACTAAGTGTTTCTTCTTGATAAAAAGTATATACATTTCTCTCTTCTCCATTAGATAATTTTTCTATACTTTTTTCTTCAAGAATTAAAGGGTATTCTGTTGGGTAGTTAAATTGAACAGTGTCTCCAACTTCAATATCGAAATCATATAATAAATACTCATTATTAATCTCTAAATTGGTATCAAAAAAACAAGTAGACCAAGAATCTGTATTCGTTAAATTTAGGAAGTAAACTTTTTTATCTTGTATATCTTCTCTTGTTGCTCCTACTAAAATAGGTGCTGTAAGAGATGTACCTGTCTCTAATAAATACCCTAGTTGATGATATGTTTTGTACCAAGTGGGTTTATAGTAAACTTTAGAATGTAATATTTCATTAATGATAGTATCTCCTTTTATTTCATAATAAAAACCACGCGTAGTTATAGGGAAATCATTAGGGTTTCCAGAATCTATAAAAGGAGAAATAGTATAACTCCATCTAGTGTCTGTTGTAAATGGAGTATATGATTGTGCTGTGATTAATAGATGAAAAAAAACTAGGATTGGAATGAGGGTTATTTTTTTCATTTTATTTTTAAATTAAAGAAAAAATACAGCTAAATTTTAGTAAAACTGATGTTTGAAAAATATCCGACATAATTTTATACTCGCAATAAAAAAAAGTGTTACAACACAATGTTTGTAACACTTTTTATAAATGTATTAAAACGAATTTTTAAACACTCTTTTTCGTTTCTTTAGAAGTATATTGATCACCATCAACGTTACCAATTACCCATTCTACACATTCTTTAAAATCTGTAAAGACATGGTCTTCTGGTACTAAATCTGGTATAAGACCAATGTTACGAAGCATATAATCAGGTTGTTCTTTTAGTCCAACAAACAATACTGCTACATTTTTACTTTCAAGATCAATCAATACATCTTCCATGGTAAATAAACCAGATTGATCAATATAGGGAACCCGATCCATTCGAATAATGACATTAGATGCTGTTGCTGGAATCTTTGTCATTAGCTCTTGGAAATCATTGGTGAATCCAAAGAATAATGGACCATTTAAATGTTTGATATATACTTCTTCTTTAAATTTAGTAGGAAGTGCTTTTTCATCCAACCAGAAATCAGGACTTTCTGTTAAATCTTTTGCTCGTTTAATTTCAGATTCATTCGCTGTAGAATCTGCCATTTTCTTCATAAAGATTAACGCAGCAATCACTAAACCAATTCCAACAGCATAAACCAAATTCCAGAAAACAGACAATATTAAAACAATAAACATGACTACAATTTCTGATTTAGGCATATTAGGAAGTGCTTTCAATCCTTTATAGTCCATTACCCCAATACCAACAGTGATCAAAATACCAGCTAATACCGCAGCAGGTATTTGAGAAGCAATTGGGCCAAGTGCTAGTAAAATGACTAATAATAACACACCCGCAACCATACCTGATAATTTGGTTTTACCACCAGCTTGAATATTTACTACCGTTCGGATTGTTGCACCTGCTCCAGGAATACCTCCAAAAAGAGCCGCAATTCCATTACCAATACCTTGTCCTACTAATTCTTTGTTAGGATTGTGCTTAGTCTTCGTCATGTTGTCAGCAACAATAGAGGTTAATAAAGAGTCAATCGCTCCTAGGAAGGCAAGGGAGAATGCTGTGGCTATATATGGTGTCACTTGACTAAAACTAAAGTTCGTAAAAATGTCAAATCTTAGGGAAGGGAAACCACTAGGAATTTCAGGAATAGGTCTATAATTTATTATACCATACATTTGGAGGAGATAGGCTCCTACAGAGACAACAAGTAGGGCTACTAATGAACTCGGTATGGCGGTGGTAATACGTTTAAAGCCATAAATTATAAATATAGTCAGTAAGGCTAGAAAGAATTCAATAAAATTGATATTCTGAAATGCTCGACCAAATGATCGGATCGCTCCAATTACACCAGAAGAGTGTTTCGATGCTAAATTTCCTGCTTCTTCAAGTATAGCAGCATCAGTAACTTCTCCAGCTCTTTTTATTGTTTCTTCAAAAGTTTCTAATACTAAAATACCTTCACCTGCTTCATCCTTCAGAATTTTATCCAGAAGAACTTCTTCAGCTTGGGGTATAAACTGTTGAACCAAATCAACATCCTCTTTTGGGTAATAACCTAACATAGGTAGCACTTGCGTAACTAAAATAATTACTCCAATGGCTGTCATAAAACCTGATACAACAGGGTAGGGCATATATCGAATATATGCTCCAATACCAATTAAACCAAGTACAATTAATATTAAACCAGCTAATAAAAATACTGTTAATATTGCTGGGATTGCTGCTTCAAGATTACCATTGTTTTGTTGGACTATACTTGCAATAATAACCATACTTACAGCTGTCATAGGCGCTGTAGGTCCAGAAATTTGAGTATTCGTTCCTCCAAAAAGAGCCGCAAAAAATGCAATAAAGATCGCACCATAGAGACCTGCGTCTGGTCCCATTCCTGAGCTAAGCCCAAAGGCAAGAGCTAAAGGAAGTGCTACTATACCAGCAGTTAATCCTCCAAATAAATCTCCCTTTAAATGAGTGAAATCAAAACCAAAAAACCCATTATCTTTTTTATCGTTCATTCTAGATAAGTTTACAATTTATAAAAATTGAATTATTGTGTGTTATGTGTGTACTGAAAAAAGCAAAGGTATAAATGAATAGAGATACCTATGCTAAATAATAGAATGAAAAATGTCTGGAGGAGGTGTAAATATTTCTAAATGATGTAAAGAGAATGAACCGTTTTTCAGTAGCATTTTACAGCATAAAAGTGAACTATAAATTGCAGCTGTATTTAAATCAGATTGATAATATTCTTCTTCATTATCTTCATTTTCAGATTCATTATCTTCTGAACTTTCATGTTCAAAGATTTCTATTTCTATATCAGAAAAGGTATAACAATGTGAACCTACATTTACCCAAAGTTGAGAAATGAGAAATAAATAAAGTATAAGACTTGATAATAAAGAATATATAAAAGTCTTTTTCAAAGTAAGTTTACGTTACACTCCAATTAAATAAAAAAGCAAAATATTAAATTTGTTTAACAAATAGACATATTTATGATAGAATTTATATAATACAATTCTAATCGTGATAATGTAGAATAAAATGCCCATGATAGATCTTATCATGGACATTTATTAAATCTTTTTTATATGATTTTTTTATTGAACGATAATTTTAAAAATGGCATATTTATCATTTTTAGTCTTTATTTCTAATAAATATAATCCAGGATCTTCATTTAACTCCATTAGAACTTGTTGGGTAGAATCATAATAAGTTTCTTGAACAACTTGACCTAACGTATTTTTAATTGAAATAGAAACACCTTCATAAATTTGACTAAAATCAATATTCAAATTCTCTTTTAATGGATTAGGGTAAATGTCTATTGAAGAAGTGAAAATTAAATCATCATTATTGATCGTTAAAAATATGTAACAATCTGAAATTTGGGTACAACCATCTTTACTAATTTCAACCGCATAGTTTCCATCAATTAAAGGTGAAAATTCTTGTAAAATTTCTCCTTGGATCGGTTCAAAATTATTATCACAATCTAACCATTGATAACTAGCATCAGCTAAAGAAGCTTTTAAACCAGTATTTGATTCTTCTACAGAATCATCAATTTCTCCAATGGTTAAATCGATAGTAGTAACATAATTAATATCATTACTGCTTGATACATCATAGTAAGTACCACTTTGCGTCCAAGTTTCACCTGATGTTGATGTAAAACTGGTGCAAGCGAATTCAGAAATATTATTCGTAATTAATTCTTGATCAAAATAATCTATCGTATGTACGCTTGTATTGGTTATGATTGGATCATTAAAATCAAAATAAATAGCAGCACTATTAGAAAGAACGATTCCTTCGGCTAAATCTGGATTTTGTTCAACAGTGAAAACCACAAATCCATGACTTTCAGGTTCATTGGTTGTACTGTCTGGAAGCATAATATCATTAAAAGTCCATTCTAAAACTCTTGGCCCATACATATTAAATTCATATGAATGACTTGAAGTTAAAGATTGTACAGAAAATATATCAAAATCAGTACTTAAAGTATCACGAATTACAACAGTAAAAGCTGTATCTGTACCTGTATTTTGGAAACGTATTTTATATTCTAATTTTTGATTGGGAAGAATTAAATGCTCTTCCGATATACCTAGTGGATATCCTGTTTTATCATTAGGGTCATAACTACCAGTAGCCACATCACAATAAATATCGACAATAGGATCAGCATCATCAGGAATGATTTGAGCAACCATGGATTGTACCGTATTACCACCACAATTTTCAACAATAGCATTAGGGCGAGAATTGCCTGGGTGAAGCGGATGTTGGTCTGCTTCTAATAACCAAGACTCTCCATTTGCAATGAAAGAATAAGTATATGATTCTCCTCCTTCCAATTGTATTGAATCTAAAATGATTAGTAATCCATTAACGAAAACTCTAATAGGACTATAACAAGACATATCTCCTTCTTCAAATTCTCCTGTGTTTGTTATAGTAAAGAAAATAGAATCATTCTGACAATAGCCTTCAACTTCTAAACTAGATTTGTCCCATTCGGTATCACAATTAGATGGACTTGGATCAGAGTCTAAAACACAATCTGGATAAGGGAATAAATTAGCTTGTAAGCAAAGTCCTTGACCCAATTCAGTTTCACAACTTAGTTGAGTAGGGAAGTGTAATTCGATACATTGACCTGGATAAATATCTCCCATATTAAATTGGTAAGAATTATTTCCTAAATCGATGAGTCCTGGAGTTGTTAAGTCAGGTTGAATAAAACTATCTAATTCAACAATGACATAAGCATTTTCTAAAAGACCAGAAGAAGTATGATCATTACAAGCTTTTACATAAACATATTGATCGTCAAAACAAGGTCTCATAAAAGGCATATGTATACTCACATTAGGTACAGGACAAGGAGTAGTACTAAATAAACCTGTAGCGGGGGCAAAAGTAATAGTGTTAGGGTCAATTACTGTAAATGATTGAGTTGGCGGACATACTGTTTTCCATGAACCCGAAGTATCTACAGATACTGTATAATCTCCAGAAGGTAATGAGTCTATTCTCCAAGTTCCTGCATCATTCGTTTGAGCAATAATATCACCTGGCTGAATCATGACATATTGAGCAGCAATTCCATTTTCATTGGTTTCTTGTATGCAATTTTGCGAAATATCTTGGTAAAGATTTCCAACGATACCATGACTAACGATAATATCTATATTTATAGTATATGTTTGACCACTTGTTGTTTCACAGTTGAAATTACCAGCAGCATTCCATTCTGTGATATACAAATAGTAAGTACCCATTGCAGTTGCTCCCCAAGATCCTGTATCTGGACCCCATCCATTTCCACCAGCCGCAAAATTAGAACAACCATCTTCAATGTTTATTAATGCATTAGCAGTAGGCCCATTTGCATCTAAAATCGTTAAACTAGAGTCATGATCACCATCCAACCATCCATCAGCATTCGTAGCACACATATCGATATTAAAGATATCATCAGGGCTGGCAGTAATTAATTCAATGACAGTTCCAACTGGAATATCAGTGAAACTATATGTAAGTCCAACATTGGCATCAGCTGTTGCCGAAACTGGTACTGTTGCAGGCATCGTACACGTTTGTGCAGTTGCTGTATAGGAAATTAGCAAAAATGCTATTATCCAAAATAGTGTTGTAAAGGTTATATTCTTTATCATAATTATATATTATAGTGAATTAATACATTAAAGATGTTGAAATGTCAGGGTATAAAAATATGGATTTGAATTAAAACAAATCCATATTTAAAAATAATATTAAAATTTGAATCAATCAAAAAGTAAAATTTTTTACTGTAAAAAGAGCTTAATCTATGTTTGATTTATATATACATTAATTTTTATTGAACGATAATTTTAAAAATGGCATATTTATCATTTTTAGTCTTTATTTCTAATAAATATAATCCAGGATCTTCATTTAACTCCATTAGAACTTGTTGGGTAGAATCATAATAAGTTTCTTGAACAACTTGACCTAACGTATTTTTAATTGAAATAGAAACACCTTCATAAATTTGACTAAAATCAATATTCAAATTCTCTTTTAATGGATTAGGGTAAATGTCTATTGAAGAAGTGAAAATTAAATCATCATTATTGATCGTTAAAAATATGTAACAATCTGAAATTTGGGTACAACCATCTTTACTAATTTCAACCGCATAGTTTCCATCAATTAAAGGTGAAAATTCTTGTAAAATTTCTCCTTGGATCGGTTCAAAATTATTATCACAATCTAACCATTGATAACTAGCATCAGCTAAAGAAGCTTTTAAACCAGTATTTGATTCTTCTACAGAATCATCAATTTCTCCAATGGTTAAATCGATAGTAGTAACATAATTAATATCATTACTGCTTGATACATCATAGTAAGTACCACTTTGCGTCCAAGTTTCACCTGATGTTGATGTAAAACTGGTGCAAGCGAATTCAGAAATATTATTCGTAATTAATTCTTGATCAAAATAATCTATCGTATGTACGCTTGTATTGGTTATGATTGGATCATTAAAATCAAAATAAATAGCAGCACTATTAGAAAGAACGATTCCTTCGGCTAAATCTGGATTTTGTTCAACAGTGAAAACCACAAATCCATGACTTTCAGGTTCATTGGTTGTACTGTCTGGAAGCATAATATCATTAAAAGTCCATTCTAAAACTCTTGGCCCATACATATTAAATTCATATGAATGACTTGAAGTTAAAGATTGTACAGAAAATATATCAAAATCAGTACTTAAAGTATCACGAATTACAACAGTAAAAGCTGTATCTGTACCTGTATTTTGGAAACGTATTTTATATTCTAATTTTTGATTGGGAAGAATTAAATGCTCTTCCGATATACCTAGTGGATATCCTGTTTTATCATTAGGGTCATAACTACCAGTAGCCACATCACAATAAATATCGACAATAGGATCAGCATCATCAGGAATGATTTGAGCAACCATGGATTGTACCGTATTACCACCACAATTTTCAACAATAGCATTAGGGCGAGAATTGCCTGGGTGAAGCGGATGTTGGTCTGCTTCTAATAACCAAGACTCTCCATTTGCAATGAAAGAATAAGTATATGATTCTCCTCCTTCCAATTGTATTGAATCTAAAATGATTAGTAATCCATTAACGAAAACTCTAATAGGACTATAACAAGACATATCTCCTTCTTCAAATTCTCCTGTGTTTGTTATAGTAAAGAAAATAGAATCATTCTGACAATAGCCTTCAACTTCTAAACTAGATTTGTCCCATTCGGTATCACAATTAGATGGACTTGGATCAGAGTCTAAAACACAATCTGGATAAGGGAATAAATTAGCTTGTAAGCAAAGTCCTTGACCCAATTCAGTTTCACAACTTAGTTGAGTAGGGAAGTGTAATTCGATACATTGACCTGGATAAATATCTCCCATATTAAATTGGTAAGAATTATTTCCTAAATCGATGAGTCCTGGAGTTGTTAAGTCAGGTTGAATAAAACTATCTAATTCAACAATGACATAAGCATTTTCTAAAAGACCAGAAGAAGTATGATCATTACAAGCTTTTACATAAACATATTGATCGTCAAAACAAGGTCTCATAAAAGGCATATGTATACTCACATTAGGTACAGGACAAGGTGTTGTGCTATATAAACCATAAGAAGGGGCATGTGTAATCGAGTCAGGATAAATTACTGTGAAATTTTGAGTAGAACAAGTGGTATTCCATGAACCAGAAGTATCTACCGAAACAGTATAATTACCTGCAGGCAAAGAATCAATTCTCCATTGTCCATTTTCATTGGTCTCAGCAATTATATCACCTGGTTGTATGATGACATGATGTTGTGGAACACCATTTTCATTGGTTTCTTGTATGCAATTTTGATTTATATCATGATATAAATTGCCGATGACTCCATGGCTGATAAAATTGATCATATAGTCTTCTGTTTCACCTCCCCATAGTTCGTCACAGGGATCATCAGGAATATCTCCCCATTCATTTCTAACCCTCATTCTTCTTAAGCCATGTACTGAAAAATCAGTAAAAGTTAGAGTACTTACAAAAGTGTATCCAGTTTCTTCACTGGCATAAATAACTTCAGATGGAGAAAAAATAAAATCATTATTAAAATCAACCCAAATTTTAAAACCTACAGTATTGCCAACATCAGGATTTTCAATATAATCTTTAGAGAGGATAAGAGAGTATGTTTCTCCCACATAAATGTCTATGATAAAATCATTGGTATAGTCACTTAAATTTTGCGGTGGCTCTTCAGGGCTTTGATTTATAAAATCACCTATTTGAAAATGTTGTATTTGATGATGCCCAGAAATAAATTCTTCAGGTATAGGAATAGGATCACAATATTGTGCAATAATATTCAAATGAAGAAGAATGGAAAATGGAATAAGAAATAAGATAATCTTTTTCATAATGTTGTTTTATAAAGGTGAAAAAGGATTTGCCAGGAAGACAAATCCTTTTTTAAAATAAATAGATTGATCCTAGAATCAAATTAAAAATGAAAATGTGCCTTCTAATGAGCATTTATTTTTCCGTTTCCTAAAATTCCATCTTTAGATTTAATCTCAAAGAAATACATTCCTCTACTTAAATGCTGCGGTCTGATATCGAACTTTGATGCATTTGATTGTTTTTGATAAACTATTTTACCTGTAAGATCATATAAGACAATTTCAAATGGACCTATATATTCTCCTTTAATATCAATAGTTGTTTGTTTCGAAAATGGATTTGGGAAAATATTAATTTCTGCTTGATCACTTAAATTCAATTCATCAGAATCAGATAAAATAAAATCAAAAATAGTTTCTTCCCAAAGCGTATGATAAGCAGTGTCCGTTCTTATCGGTTCATTGAAATCAAAATAAATGTCGGCAAAATTTTCTATCAAAGTTCCAGGGGCTAAATCTGCATGCGGTAAAATTTTAAACTTGACAAATCCATGAGATAATTCCTCATTCGTTGTACTATCAGGTAATAGAATATTTTCAAAATGGAATTTAAGTGCTCTTTCAGGTACCACTTCATAAGTGAAATCATGACTACCAACCAATACTTCAAAAGTACTTAAATCTAAAAGAGACGAAAGCGTATCCACTAATACAACTGTGAAAGCAGTATCTGTCCCTGTATTTTGAAATTGAATCAAATATTCCAATTCAGTACCTTCTTCGATATAGTGCTCTTCAAGAAATCCTACAGGAGTAGCACTCTTAGCATTAGGATCATAAGAGCCAATAATTTCAGTGCAATCCGTATCAACAGCTTCCTCAATATCAGAAAGGGTAAATAGATTTCCTTGTCCAATAGGGAATCCTCCTGAATTCTGACAATCTTGAACAAAATATCCTGCATTTTCGGGAGCTGGAGCACCTTCTATTTGATCGGCTAATAGCCAAGTGACTGCTCCAGGGTTTCCTGGTAACGTTACAATTTCTTCTTCACCACTTAATAAATTAAACATACCTGAAGTTCTAAGAACAGCATCTTCAATAACAATATAATCTTTAGGACCTGACATGTCTCCTGTCCCTACATTTTGAATTCTGAATTCAACATCTAATCCTACACATTCGCCTTCAACCATGATAAATGCACCATTCCATACAGAAGGAACCACATCAGGATATATATGAGCTTCTGTACATAGTATCTGTCCAAGAGAAGTTGTAACGCAATCTACATAAATATTGATCCAAAATGAACCAGAGCCACCAACTGGGATATCATCTAATTCAAAAGTCAATGAGTTACCATCACTACTATTAAAAGGAATAGAGGAATTGAGATAAACTAAATGCTCATCCAATATTATTTCTACATAAGGATCAACAGCTGCTATAGTACCATTGTTTTCATAATTGACATAGTAGTAATTTGTAGAAAAACATCTTCTTAATAAAGGCGTACTGATCTCTACAGATAAAGCTGGAGTTAATACAGAGGGTTGGATTGGCAAATTAATAGTTACCGTATCAAATGGATTTGTAACATTGGCCGTATAACTTTGATCGCATAATTCCCAATATGAATTTGGAACATTTGTACTTAAGTCATACGTTCCACCAGGTATATTAAATGAAAATTCTCCATTATTATTGGTTCCAATAAGAAGATCATAGGCACCTGATAAAAATACATTTTGGTTTTCTATTGGAGTCTCACCAAAATCCATTACACAATTACTATTGTCATCAAAAAAGACTACGCCTTGTATTACATTAGATGCTCCGCCATTTATAGGATCAAGAGCAATTTCTGTATCATATGAAGAAGTACAGCCAGAAGGTAGAGATGTAATGGTTACTGTATAAATTCCTGTAGATAAGTTAGTAATAAATGTTCCTGTAGCTCCATTTGACCATTCGTATGTCGTATTGTTTTGAATTGGATTAGAAATAAATGCAACACCATCTGCATTGCCACTTTCATTATATGAACCAATAATAAATGTATCTAAATTGACGAAATTTAGATTAATATTTACAATCGTATCACAAGTGTTGTTAGTTAATGTTTCTGTGCCTATAGGATTGTTTTCATCATAAACATTACCATTGTAAATAACAGAAAATCCATCACCAGAACAATATGTACCTGTTTCATTAATATTAATTTGATTGTTGAAAACTAAATTTACGGTAACAATACTATCACACCCAAGATAATTTGTTAATACTTCAACTCCTGACGCATTTGCTTCGTTGTAAATTGTAAAACCAACCGCCACCGAATAACCATCGCCTGTGCAACCAATATAAGTTTCTAAACCAGTAGTGCTTGGATTATATATTAAATTAACATTTACAACACTATCTGTATTATTTACAGTACCATTTAAGATTACTTCAGTTCCAGAAGGGTTCGTTTCATCATATTGTGTTCCATTAACAATTACTAGATAACCATCACCTTCGCATCCAACATATGTTTCTTCTCCAAAACCTGATTCAAAAAATTGTAAGTCAATCGTTATAATACTATCACAACCAAGTGAATTGGTTAAAATTTCAGTACCGGTGGGATTAAATTCACCATAAGTTGTACCATTTACATCTACAGTGTAGCCATCTCCTACTTGCCCAATATATGATTCTAAACCTTGACTTGTTGGATTAAAAGTTAAATTAATAACAACAGTACTATCTAGTCCTTGCGAACTTCCACCTAAAATAACTTCAGTACCTGTTGGATTAATTTCATTGTATTCTACACCATTAACCATAACTGAATATCCATCTCCTTCACATCCTACATATGTCTCAAAACCATCAAGAAAAGGTAGAAAGGTTAAATTGACATTTACAGTGCTATCGCAACCAAAAGAATTGGGTAATACTTCTACACCCGTTGGGTTCAATTCATCATATTGTGTTCCATTTACTAATACAGCATACCCATCACCCATTAATCCTTCGTAAGTTTCTTCTCCTTGGCTAGTTGGATTATAAATTAAATTTACTGTAACAGTACTGTCCGTCCCAAATATGCTTCCTCCAACAATTGTTTCTGTGCCTGTAGGGTTTCCTTCATCATAGATAACACCATTTACGTTGACTTGGTAACCATCAAATATACAGCCTACATAATTTTCTTCACCAAATGCTTGATTGTTATATACTAAATCTACAGTTACAATACTATCACAACCAAGTGAATTGGTTAAAATTTCAGTACCAGTGGGGTTAAATTCACCATAAGTAGTACCATTTACATCTACAGTGTAGCCATCTCCAACTTGTCCTACATATGTCTCCACACCAGAAGTTTGAAAATGAAACACTAAATCAATGGTTATTGTACTATCACATCCAAATTGGTTAGTTATTATCTCTACACCAGAAGGGTTCGTTTCATCATATTGTGTTCCGTTGATAACTACAGAGTATCCATCACCTTGACAACCGACATAATTTTCATTTGAATTAGAAAAAGGATGGAATACTAAATTTACAGTAACTATACTATCACAACCAGCAGCGTTCGCGCTGTTTAATGTTTGTACTCCTGAAGGGTTCATTTCATTATAGAAAACACCATCTACGATATAAGTGTAACCATCTCCTTGGCAACCCTCCCAGTTGTGTTCACTACTTGTTTCACAATTTGTTTTTCCAAATGATAAGATACTTGGTAAACAAAGGAGTAGAAGAAGAAAAAGACGAATGCCTTTAAAATCCGATGTATTTTTTAAGAATGAATTTGGATGTATCATGGTGTTGATTTTTTTGGTAAAAATGTAAAATGTTTTCACAGCATTTCTATGATATTCTAAAGTTCTACAAATTTATAAGGATATAAAAGAACAAATTATCTATTTTGTGAAAATATAATTAACTAATTTAAATGTTAATTATCTGGTAATCATTGTTTTAGTAAATATTTAAATTTGGAATTACATAAAATTATTTCATCCTTTCAGAAGACAGAAGCCATTCGTTTCAGAAAATTTTTATGTTCGCCCTATTTTACGCATAGGGATGATATGATTTTGCTATTTAATTCGATCCATCAACTCATCAATAAAGATAAGGAATTAAACAAGGAGAATATTTTTAAAAAAGTATATCCTAATCAAAAATTTAATGATCTTAAATTAAGAGGGAGCATAAGTGATTTAAAACAGTTGATTGATCAATTTTTAGTAATAGAACAATTGTTGAAAAATAAAACTAAAAAATCATTAGCCAACTTACAAATCTATAGAGATCGGAAATTGTCAAATTCTTTTAGAAAAAAAGTCAATCAAGTAAAGAAAAATGAAAAATATTTTTCATTGGAAGAAGACTTGAAACTGCAACAGCTTGAAATGGAAATGTTAGCGATAGAAAAAAGAACTGCAGAATTACCCCTTCAAGAAATATCTGATAAAATTGATGATAAATATATATTGGAAAAACTAAAACATGCTTGTATTCAAGTTTCCCATTCATTAGTGTATAAAACAGAATATGATTATGGAATATTAAATGATGTGTTATTAAAATTAAATCAAGGACAATTTTTAAATCAGCCTCAAATCGCTATTCGTTATTTTTGTTTTCAATTTTTATCTCATCCTAAAGAATTACATTTTTTTGAATCCTACAGAGATATTCTATTTAATAAAGAAATAAATTTTGATCAGAAAGAAATTAAGGATTTATATTTATTAGGATTAAATTTTTGTATCAGACAATTAAATCAAGGAAGTAAATATTATACTCG
>JAHDFV010000020.1 GCA_020627985.1 Saprospiraceae bacterium | reverse complement strand
TATAAAAAATGAACAAGTGTTAGTTTGTGTTTCTGATTACCATATAAACATATCAAGCCAGACAATTATTGTCTGGCTTGATAAAAATAATGCGCAATTTATGTTAAATATAGTCTGAGACTATTTTATTCTGTACCAATATTGCGTACGACCTAAAGCGGCAACACCAATATATCCTCTTACTTTTAGTTTGTCTTCCCCTTTTAATTCAATGTAACATTTATATTCTTTACCATTTTCAGGATCAGTAATTGTACCACCTGTATAATAATCATTTTTCTTTTTTAATCCTTCTAAAAGAATCATACCTTCTACAGGTTGATCTTTTTTAGACCCAGAACATTTTTCACAAACAGATCCTTTTTTCTCTGGATTTAAAATTTCAATGACTTTACCATATAAAAGACCATCTTCCACAAAAATTTCAAGATGAGATTTAGCTTCTCCTGTTTCATCATCCACAGTTTTCCAAAGTCCTTCGTAAGAATCTTGTGCAAAAGAAAGGGTTGCAATAGCTGTTAATAAGAAGGTGAAAAGAATGTGTTGTAATTTCATTATTAGAATAATTTAAGTTTAAAAGTAAATTTATCGTACTTAAAATTAAGGAATTTTGGAATATATATTGGGTATTCTCTTGTGTTTAACACCAATATAACAGTACTTTAGAACTTGATTGTGTTATAATCACTTAAGATTTGACAATACTAATTCTTTTATAGATGTTTGTAAACAATAAATAAAAATTCATTATTAAAATCAAAACCTATATGGATACGATAAATCTGAATAATTTAAAACGGAGGGTAAATCAATATCAAGAAATCTTAGCGAATACAATCCAATATAGAAAAACCTGGAAAGAAGGTTTAAAGGATCAAATTGTAGATCTTTTAAAAAATATGTCTAAAGAAACGGGTTTGGGAGCTACAGTTGAAACAAAAGCAGATTTAGAAAATTTAGAAGCAATAGTACTTTCATTAGGAGATAGCAAAAGTGGAATGTATCAACATGTAGGAAATGATATTAAAAGGCACATGATCAAAAACAATGGTTCGTTGATTTATCAGCAATTATTTAATGGTAAAATCATGGTACTCATAAATTATCCTTTTATAGAAGGGTATGGTCAGCCTGCTCCACCTAAGACAGTTGCTATTTATAGACCTGAAGAGTTAAAGACTCCTTTTTTTGTAAGACATTTAGAAGAGTTTGTTGGAGAAATAACAAATTGGGAAGATTTTGATGATGATGAACCCAATAAGCGATTAGGTTTCGAATTGAATTTTAATACCGCTCGCATTGAAGAACCAGAAATAGAATAAAAAGAAAGAGGAGGCAATTTGCCTCCTCTTTTGTTTTATAGTACGGGATAAAAAGGGTATGCTTTTAAAATATTAATAAGGGTATTTCATTGTTGGATGTAAAATTTTGAATTGATTCTAAATTCATATTATCGGATTCAAAAATTCCATACTTTATATAAGGCAAACTCACTAAATCGTAATTGTTTGTCAATTCAGGATGATTGAGAGGTTCTAAGCCATAATTATAAATAAATTCAATTTTAGGGTGTGAAATTATTTTTCGAATTTGATGCTCTCTAATTTTCCTTTTTGCAGAATCTACCAAAACACTTTGACGGAATATAATGTCTATTTGCCCGTTTTTATCAGGAAATAGTTGAGCTAAATATTTTATATTTTCAATGTTTGGGAAATAGCCACTTATAATATAGCAGACTTTTTTTAGGACTTTCTTTTGATAAGCAATCGGTATGAAAGCAAGTTTGAATTGCGTACCTAATTTTTTAAATTTAAGCTCAGAAATTAAATCTCGACTTTTGGGGTACGTCGCAATATAATCTCCATTAGTTTTAAGCTTTTCTAACTTGTAGTATAAGCTTGAAATAGGCATTAGGGGAATAGTGCACATATAGGATCCAGTTTTTCATACGGGGGTAATATAACCCATGAATTTATCCAGGGTGAGATAAATTCCATTACTTTACTTTCTCAAAGGGGTATTAGAACATACATCTTATAGATTCTAATAATATGGTATACTTGAAAAAGATTAGTTAGTTACATTTTTTTCAACTTTTTTGTGACGATGTTTATTTTAAGAAAATATGTTCGTTTTCGAATAATTTACAAGAAGGAACGGTTACAAGTTTTATAGGTACGAATAATATATTCTCATTCTAAGTGAGTTGGAGTTGCTTTATTTTTGGAATGATATTTTTCTTTTCTTCATTCCTTCTCCATTCGAGAAATAAAATACTTTTTTTTATGACAAATCCTTCAGAAAATCAACTCGTCAAAATTACACGTTTAAGCTTATGGTTTATTGGTTTTATCTTATTGCTTTATATCATTTCTTTTTTGATTAATTCCTTTGCTCCATTAAATTTTAAGGGAGATACCTTTTTTAAAACAGTTGAAAATCAATTGTTAGAATTAGCGACGGTGATCTGGTCGTTTATTAAACCATTTTTACAAGTAGTTTTTTGTATAATTGTTTTAGATTATGCCTTAAAGAAATTTAATATTCAGCCTAAATTTAAAATGAATTTAAGTGAGTATGATTTTAAATTAAAATTTCCTTCTTTACTTTTATTTTTTGTAGTTTTTGCATTTGCCATTACTGTTTTCTATGAAATTGAAAATGCAAAAGGATTAAAAGAAATTGCATTAGTGATTATTGGATATTATTTCGGAACTCAAGCAGACGTACTAAAGATTAAGAAAGAGAAAAAAGGCGAGATCGCTTAATAAAGATTGCCACTCTGCTACGAGTGGCAATCTTTTTATTTTTGGTACACTTGTATATTTTTTGCTTTATAATTGCAGATATACATTTTGTGATTGATGACTAAAACATCTGTAGGATTATTTAATCCTTTTTCTATTACTTGTGTTATTTCACCATCTAAATTAAATATTAGAATTCTATTGTTTTCAAAATCAGTGGCAAAAATTTGTTCACCTGTTATACAAATTCCTGTTAAAGCATTTATTTTTTGTTCTGATCCGATTGTTGCAATAAATTCTCCTTTTTTATTAAAAGTTTGAATTCGATTATTATAAGCATCTGCTACATAAATTAACTCATCTGTAATTTGTACATCTGTAGGATAATGAAATTCCCCTGCTTTTTTTCCCTTTTTTCCAATTTTAATCCACTCGTTTTCTTTTTTAAATAATACTTGGTGGTTGTAAAAATCAGCGATTGCTATTTCATTATTATTAATATCTATACCTGAAGGAGCATCTAAATTTTCTGTTATATCTAATGTTGTCTTAACTCCATTTTGATCTAAAATGGTAATAATGTCAGCGCCATATTCAGGAATAAATACTTTTTTATTTTCAATAGCAATGTGCATTGGGCGGTCAAAGTTTTGAAAGGTATCTTTAAGGATGAAGTCTTTAGAATAGCTAACAATTTTATTATTATCTCCATCTGAAACCCAAAAAGAATTTCCATCGAATGCCATTCCGATAGGAGTGACTTCTTTTAAATCTATCGTTTGTTCTAAAACCCATTCTGATTTTTTTTGACAGGAGAAAAACATCAGAATAGGAATAATTAAAATAATATAAGTTCTCATTTTTTTTCTTTTAATTCAAAACGGAGGAAATTTTCTTCCTCCGTTTTTTAGATTAAATTATTTACGATCATACAAGCAACATGGTGGTAAATTGTTGTAAATTTCGTCGTCAGCTTTTGCTGTAGATGTATCATGCCCTGCTTTCGCAATAGCTTTTTCAATAGCAGAAATAGTTGTCGAGTTTTCGTCAAACTCTACTGTAAGCATTTTAGATTTTTTATTCCATTTTGCTTTAAATACACCATTTAGTTTTAAGGCTGTTTTTTCAATTCTTGCCGCACACATATTACAATTACCAGCTACAAAAAAATCATCTTTTAAAACTACTGCATCTTCTGATACGATCTTTTCTTCTATAATTAATTCATCCTTTTCAATAGAACCATCCGTTCTTTTGATAACTGTACTTTTAGCGGTGTAGCCTGCTTCTTCTACTTGATTTTTAACTTGTTCTACACTTAAAGGTTTGTCAGCAGGAAAAGAGAAGGTGAAAACACCAGTTTCCATTTCAATTTTTATGTGTTTAATGCCTTTAAATTCTTTGAATTTTTTTTCTAATCCATAAGCACAGAATGGACAGCCTAATCCTTCAACTGTTATGGTGTATTGATCTCTTTCCGATTTTTTTTGTGCAAAAGCAGTTGTTTGAAAACTTGCGCAAAAACTCATGATTAATATGATTATTGTATATTTCATTTTAAATATTTTTTTGATTTAGAGAACGAATCGAGTTCCTAGGAACAAAGAATAGGTTCTTTTTGAAATTTGTTGAATATCTTGGATTAATGGTAATTGAAATGAGGCTTCCCAAGTGAAGCGACCTTTGGCGTATTGAATTCCTTGAGCATAAAAAAGTTGATACTCATCTATGGTCGGAAACCAACTACTTTGATATTCGAAATAAAGGTTCAATTGATTTACAGGATAACGGGGTTTGAGTAAGGGAAGCCCAAAACCCAATTTGTATCGCAATTCGTTTTTACCTTCTTTCGTTTGGAAATTATAAGCCAATTCGTTAGAAATACCGTATTTTATGGTTTCTAATCCTGCTACAATTCCCAAATAACTTTGGTAGTTTTGAGTGCTCCATCCTTCGAATTTAATATCCTTTCCTGTAGGAATAGTTTGCAATGTTTTAGCAACCATTCTAAAGGTTTTACCCACTTTATCCTTTTTATAAAATTGATATTTGAATAAAAGTTGAATATCTCCTAAAGTATTTCCTTTTTCATTAGCTTGATTATTATATCGAATAAAAGGAATGTGTGCTCCTACAAGGAACTTAGAAGAAGGTAAATAGTGAACCATTAAGGGTACAGCGGTATAATTACCTCTTTCCGTTTTTCTAATTTCTGTTAGACTTTTGAAAACTGTTCTTTTTGCTCCTAACATCAAAGGTTTATCTCCTGTAATAGGAGGACCTTGCCCGAATGATACATTAAATACTAAGGAGCAAAAGACGAATATAAGTACCCCGAGGTACGTTTTATATTTCATTATAATTTGCTTTATTGA
Source organism: Saprospiraceae bacterium (assembly GCA_020627985.1). Taxonomy (GTDB): domain Bacteria; phylum Bacteroidota; class Bacteroidia; order Chitinophagales; family Saprospiraceae; genus JAHDCE01. Next base: position 20,890 of record JAHDFV010000020.1, on the reverse strand, counting down.
TGAATAAATAAAGGGGATCCCTTTTTATTTATAATCAATAAAGGCTAAATCAAGAAGGATTGAATCAAGACAGGTATGTCTCGAGTGAGTAATGGAGGTTTGTAATTTTGAAAGGGGATAGTTGAAGTAGAATAAATATTATTCTTTACTACAAATACATTTGTGTAAGCAACTAGAAATTGAAATGAATTCAAATCAATTGTAGGAGCTTGTGCATCTATATATTCTACATCTAATTGTACCGTAACCGTTTTATTATTGCAACAGCTATTATCAGAAGATTCTTTTGTATTCTGATTTAAAGATTGACAGGAAGCTTTATGTTTTTTACAATGACTTTCTTTTTCATGACAACTTTTAGCTTTTCCAATGAAACTAATACTTTTTAATTGTCCTTGGCAATAATGCATATCTAAAGATAAGCCTGTTGATGTGAAGAACATCAAAAATGCTAAGAGTAATGTGATATGTTTATACGCTCTGAAAAATTCCATGATTTAAAAAATGATGGTTTTTATTGTAACGTAAAGATATTGAAAATAGTTTATCTATATAATAATATTTTTATCAATTCTTATAAAGAATGAAATGCTCTAAAACAAAAAAAGGATATGAACTGAATCATATCCTTTGAAATTTGTGATTACAATGTCAATTATTTACCATGACATTTTTTATATTTTTTACCACTACCACAAGGGCAAGCATCATTTCTGCCAATTTTTTTACCATCTCTTTTTACGGTTTCAATAGCTTGTCTTTGCCCTACATTTTGTGCAGCTTGTCTTGCTCTTCTTTGCGTATCTGTTCCTCCATCAGGGTCAGATTTGTTCGTTTGAACTTTACTTAAATCCGTTTTTTGTTCTTTGGCTTGTTCTAATGTTTTTTCTTCAGAACGGAATTGAAGTCCACCTTTCATTAAGTATGAAACAACATCTCGATTGATTCCACTAATGAATCGTTCGAAGTATTCATAAGCCTCAATCTTATATTCAACTAATGGATCTTTTTGTTTGAATTGAGCTGACTGAACTGTTGTTCTTAATTCATCCATGCTTCTTAAATGATCTTTCCATGCATCATCTAATAAAGCAAGTGTTATGGTCTTTTCAATATCTCGCATGATTGAGTCACCAGAACTATTCACCGCATTTTCTAAATGAGCGGAAATATGTAAAGCCTGTTGTCTACCATCTGTAAATGGAATTGCAATTTTTTTATACCGATGTCCTTCTTTAGCATATACATCTTGACAAATTGGAAGAAGAATTTGTTTTACTTTCTCCGCTTTTTGATTGTATTGTACAATGACTTGATTTTGATACAATTCACTTAAATGTTCAACACTAGAAGTATTGAAATCATCTTCATTGAAAGAAGGATTAACACCTACTACTCTTAAAGATTCTTCTAAGAAAGAATGGAAATCTCCACCTGACTTATGGATAGCGACCAATTCTTCACATAATTGAAGAAACATGTTGTTTAAATCAACAGTAAGACGTTCACCATATAAAGCATTTTTTCTTCTTTTGTATATGGCTTCTCTTTGAATATTCATTACATCATCATATTCTAGAAGACGCTTTCTAATACCAAAGTTATTTTCCTCTACTTTCTTTTGAGCTCTTTCTATAGAATTAGAAACCATTTTATGTTGAATGACTTCTCCTTCTTCATAACCCATTCTATCCATCAATTTGGCTATCTTTTCAGAACCAAATAAACGCATTAATTTATCATCTAAAGATACATAGAATTGAGAAGAACCCGTATCTCCTTGACGACCAGCTCTACCTCTTAATTGTCTATCTACTCGACGAGAATCATGACGCTCTGTACCAATGATGGCTAAACCACCAGCTTTCTTTACGGCATCACTAATCTTAATATCCGTTCCTCTACCTGCCATATTTGTAGCAATAGTAACGTTCCCAGGTAAACCTGCTTCAGCAACTATTTCTGCTTCACGTTGGTGCTTTTTTGCATTTAATACATTGTGCTTAATATCTCTCATCTGAAGCATTCTACTTAGCTTCTCAGAAATATCAACATTGGTTGTACCGACTAATATAGGGCGACCCTGTGCACTTAATTTGACGATTTCGTCAATAACTGCATTGTATTTTTCTCGATCAGTTCTATAAACTAAATCTTCTTTATCATCTCTTTGAATTGGACGATTCGTAGGAACAACAACAACATCTAATTTATAAATATCCCAAAATTCACCTGCTTCAGTTTCGGCAGTACCAGTCATACCCGCTAGCTTGTGATACATTCTAAAGAAGTTCTGTAAGGTTACAGAGGCATAGGTTTGGGTCAAATCTCCAATTTTTACATTTTCCTTCGCTTCCAAAGCTTGGTGTAAACCATCAGAATATCTACGACCTTCCATGATACGACCTGTTTGTTCATCTACGATTTTTACAGAACCGTCCATGACTACATAATCTACATCTTTTTCAAAAAGAGCATAAGCTTTCAATAATTGATTGACAGAATGTAATCTTTCAGCTTTCAAAGAGTAAGTTTGAATAGCCTCATTCTTCATTGCTGCCTTTTCTTCTTGTGGAATAGATTCATCTGCTTCTATTTCCATAACCATTTCGGTAATATCATTCAGGATGAAGAAGTTTGCATCTTCTCCACCTTTAGACAAGAATTCAGCACCATCCTCTGTTAAATCAACCATGTTGTTTTTCTCATCAATGGTAAATAACAAAGGATCTGTTACCAGGTGCATGTTTTTACTTTGCTCTTGCATATAAAAGTTTTCTGCTTTTTGCATTTCAACTTTTACACCGTCTTCACTTAAGAATTTTATTAAAGGACGATATTTGGGTAAAGCTTTGTGTGCTCTTAATAAAGCCAATCCTGCTTGACCTTCTTCTACTCCTGTATTTCCTTCTTTATAAGCAGCTTTCGCTTCTGCTAAATATTGAGTAGATAATTTCTTTTGAGCTTCTAAAAGTCTTTCAACTCTAGGCTTTAATTGTGTGTATTCTTGTTCGTCGCCTCTAGAAACGGGACCAGATATGATTAAAGGTGTTCTTGCATCATCCACTAATATGGAATCAATCTCATCCACCATGGCATAATGTGGTTTACGTTGCACCATTTCTTCAGGCGAACGCACCATGTTATCTCTTAAGTAATCAAAACCAAATTCATTATTGGTTCCATAAGTGATATCACAATTATATGCTTTCTTTCTTTCTGGAGAATGCGGGCGATATTTATCAATACAATCAATCGTTAAGAATAAAAATTCAAAAATGGGTCCGATCCATTCACAATCCCGTAATGCCAAGTAATTATTGACAGTAACAACGTGAACTCCTTCTCCAGCCAAACCATTTAAATACGCAGGTAAGGTTGCTACTAAAGTTTTACCTTCCCCTGTTTGCATTTCGGCAATTTTACCATCATGCAATACCATTCCACCAATTAATTGTACATCATAATGAAGCATGTTCCAAGTGATTTCTCCACCTGCTGCTTTCCATGAATTTTTCCAAGTCGTTTGGTTACCTTCAACCGTTAAATAATCTTTATGAACTTGACCCGCTAAGTTTTGATCATGCTCTGTAGTTGTAACGGTTAGAGTTTCATTTTCCATGAAACGTCTTGCTGTTTCTTTTACAACAGCAAATGCCTGTGGTCTTATTTCACGAAGGACATCCTCAAGATTGTCATCTTTCTCTTTGATTAATTCATCAATTCTATCATAAAGATCTTCTTTGACATGCATATCGGGTTCACTTGCTGCTTGCATGCGAACACTTTCAATGTCATCATTGATTCCTTTAAGGTGTTCTTCTATAATAGATCTGAATTCATGAGTTTTATTTCTCAATTCATCATTAGAAAGGTTAGTCAAAGTATCGTATTCTCTATTTATACTTTCTACAAATGGAGAGTATTCTTTAATATCTTTATCGAACTTCGTTCCGAAGATTTTTCCGATTACGTTTGTGAAGCTTTTTAGCATATTTTATTCATTTACAATAAGATAGAACCTTATTGATTTTTGTGATATGTTTATAATTGTCTCCATTTGGGATTATATATCATAAATGGAAATAATGTATTGTCTTTACGAAAGCCAAAAATAGCCTATTCAAAGGAGAAAAGCACGAGTTTTCTATAGCTTAAGAAAAAAATAAGTCATGTTGACTAATAAGATACTTCATTTATAGAAATAGTCCCTTAGTACATATGTTTCTTTTTAAATAGTGTTCATATATCATACCAACACATTATTTGAGAATTCTAAGTGTCATTCTGGCGCATTTAACTAAATTAAGCTGTTAAAATGTCTTGATTAAGTTGTTTTTAAGTTTTTAGGTTAAAAATGAGTTAAAAGGATTTGATGGGATTGATTACAACTTAAATATTTATCTATATTGGTATTATAATCAACAAGATTATTCAATCAAAAGAATAAAAATTAACAATAATGAAATTTATCAAAACACTTTTTCCTACTTTATTCATTGTATTTTTAGTAACAACAACTTTTGCACAGAAGACTGTTCCAGATATAGAAGTAAAAACTTTAGAAGGACAATCTGTTAGTATTCAAGACTATTTGAATGATGATAAAGTAACTGTTTTAAGTTTTTGGGCGACTTGGTGTTCTCCGTGTAAGAAAGAATTAAATACAATAACGGATTACTATGAAGAATGGCAAGAAAAGTATGATATGAAATTAATTGCGATTACAATTGATAATGCTAGAGCAATCAGAAAAGTAAAACCAATGGTTGATGGTTTTGGTTGGGAATACACAGTTTTAAGTGATGTAAATGAAGATTTAAAGAAAGCAATGAATTTCCAAACCGTACCACAAACATTTGTAGTAGATAAAGAAGGAAATATTGTTTATTCTCATTCAGGATATACTCCAGGAGATGAATATGAGTTAGAAGAAGTATTAGAAGGATTAGCTGGTGATAAAGGAGAAGTGAAAGAAATCAAAAAGGATAAAAAGAAAAAGAAGAAAAAGAATAAAGAGGTAGAATTAGAAAAATAAAAAGCTTCGATTGGAATCAAGCCTAAAGCCGTACTACAAAAATGTAGTACGGCTTTTTTTGTACGGTTATTGATATTATAAAATTGAATTTGTAATTTACAGTATTAAATCAAATAACAAAACGATTAAATTATGGCTTATTTAGAAATTGTTCTTGGATCACTCGCTGCTTTTTTACTTGGATTTGCCTGGTATACGGCTTTATTTGGAAAAATATGGCAAAGAGAAACTGGTATAACAGATGAACAAGCACAATCAGGAATTGCAATCACTCACGGTCTTGCTTTTTTAATGATGTGTGTTATATCTTTCGGTATTAATTTTGTCATTAATATGCACGATATTTCTGAGCAAACTTTTGTACATGGTGCATTTCATGGTGCATTATCTGCTATGTTAGGTGCAGTACCTATTGTAGCCATACATTATTTATATCAGAAAAAATCATTAACCTTATTTTTAATTGATGCAGGATTTGCAGTTGCATTTTTTGCTTTATCAGGAGGAGTAATGGCAGCCTTGAAATTAGGATAATTCCTAAATGAAAGAAAAATATAAAGCAGTAAAGAAATTTTCTTTACTGCTTTTTTTGTTGTAAGTGTTTGGAACGCATTTATTGTTTTTTAAGTTGAATTAAAAATTAGATAAGTAAAAATGAAAATTCAAAAAACAACAATAAAAATAAAAGATCAATTTGATTTAATAGATGTAATAACATCTACAGTAGATGTTGATTTAATATTTGCCATTACTAGGGAATTAGAATTGCTGAAAATTCAAATTTCTACTGAAAAAATAATTAAAAATTATAAGATAGAAAAAGGAAAATTAGATCTTGAATCTAATTTTAAATTACACCTTTCTCCAAGTGATAAATATGTTGGTGTTACAAATGGAAATGGTCAATATGGTCTTCTTTTTGATTTAGAAAAAGAGCAGAAAATATTGGATTTAGATCGAAAAAATTATCATTCTGTTCAAACAGAATTTCCGATTCAATTTATAGAAAAAGAAGGTCATATTTTATTAATACATGCAACGGATTGGAATAATTTAGAAGTTACAGATCTACATGAAAATAAACTTTTAACGAAGCGAATCAATAAATATCAATCTGAATTTTACTTGGATTACTTTTATGGATCAATGCATCTTTCTCCAAACAAAAAAAAGGTATTAAGTAGTGGATGGGTTTGGGGACCTGCTTCTGTATTGAAAATAATTGATATTGAAAATTGGTTGATCCAAAATATAAATGAACCCGAAATAAACCGCGAAAGCGATTATTGTATAATGAGTTATTACTGGGAAAGAGCATTATGTTGGATAGATGATCATACCATTGCTTTTTTATATGATCCCAAAGAAGAGGATTTAGAAGAAGAAGATTATCAAGAATTAAATATGACTAAAGAAAATAGTTACATCTCTTTTTATGATATCAATAAAGCAAAAATAATCCGATCTTTTGTAATGAATGATTATACTAAAAATGAATACCATGAAGCCACACCAGATTGCCAATTGTTTTATAATGGGAATTTAGTTTTTTGTTCCGAATCAAAAGGTGTAATTATGTATACAATTGAAGGACAAAAAATATACGAAGGTAAAAATCTTCATATTGAAAAAAGAGATCCGATTTTTAATCGATTTTATATTTTAAAAAATAATAAAATTGAATTCATTAAAATTAATTCTGAGAATTAAAGGAACGAATTTATAGGTTTAAAAGGTTGTGGTAAAAAAACAATTTATTATGTTACTTTTTAGACCTGTGAATCAAGCAGAATTAGATTTAATCATTCAAAGCGATTGGATGAAATTTCCACCAAGCTTAGTTGGACAACCCATTTTTTATCCAGTATTAAATGAGGAGTATGCCATTCAAATTACAAGAGAATGGAATGTGCCTAGCTATGGAGTGGGGCATGTTTTAAAATTTGAAGTTAAAGATACATTTTTAGCATCTTACGAAATTCAAAAAGTAGGATTAAATCATCATTTAGAATTTTGGATTCCTTCAGAAGAATTAGAAAAAATGAATCAAAATATTACAGGCAAAATAGAATTGATCGGTTCATATTCTTAATTTCCTTTAGATAAAGTGAAGCAGTGTAAATTTATTTTTTATACTGCTTTTTGATTTGATTTAGCATATAAAAGAACATAAAAGAAAATTTGTAGTCCATTTGCTTAAAAGCTACAGACATTATTATTAATTTTATGTTTACTCAAATTAAATTAAACAAATTAAGTTTTTCATGAAAAAGTTACTCCCTTTAATTTTTATTCTTTTAATATCCGAAATGGTTTTGGGTGGCGTTCGCAGATTTCGATGTATTTGGAATGATGATCCTTCGACTACGATGACCATTGGTTTTGATCAATACAATTCTAGTGTGAATCCTTTGGCAGATGAAGGTGTACCTGCACTTTATTATGATGTCGTGAATCATGGGCAAGATGCTTCGTTATATGCAAACAGTGAAGCGATGACTCGGGTAGAAGATCACAAAGGAATGGAGAATAACTTTGTTCGATTAACGGGCTTACAACCTGGTACACGATATTATTTCATGGTGAAAGATGATCAGGAGGTGAGCAATGTGATGTTTTTTGAAACTTGCTCAGATGATCCTACAGAACGATTATCAATTATAGCAGGCGGCGATTCTAGAGACATCCCCATTCTAGATGATGATATAGGAAGACAAAATGCCAATAAAATGGTAGCCAAGCTTAGAGCTGATGCTGTTTTATTTGGAGGAGATATGACTTTTTCAGATGATGTTACCCATCCTTTAGATGCTAATGAATGGCCTGAATGGATGGATGATTGGCAATTGACCATTGCTGCTGATGGGAGAATGACACCCATTATTCCTGCAAGAGGAAACCATGAGTTAGACAATAATTCAATCTATCATTTTTTTGATACATCAAATTCTGATATTTATTACGCTTTAAGTTTAGGAGGCGATTTATTAAGAACCACAACTTTGAATTCTGAAATTTCAAGATTAGGTAATCAATTAAATTGGTTAGAAAATGAAATGGCTACTTCTTGCGCTACTTGGAAATTAGTTCAATATCATCGACCAACTCGTCCACACGATAGCGATAAAGATGAACAAGATGATCAAGCAAATTTTTGGTCTCCAGTTTTCGAAGAATTTGGTGTACAAATGGTTTTAGAGTCTGATGCTCATCTTTGTAAATATACTTATCCTTTATTAAGATCGGATGATGCAGGTAATACAGAGGGATTTATTCGGGATGATGAAAATGGAGTTGTATATATCGGCGAAGGTGGCTGGGGCGCAGAGCTAAGAACAGTAGATGATGATAAAGATTGGACGATGTCCCATGGGACTTTTAACCAATTTAAATGGTTGTTTATTGATCAAGATAAAATAGAAGTACGTACAGTAATTACAGACAACGCAGATGATGTTGTAGCCAAAACAGATACAGATTCTAAATTCTCTATGCCAGCTAATATTGACGTTTGGATGCCAACACCTGCAGATAATGGCTCTGGAAATATGACATATAATGGTGGAGTATTAACGATGAATAATCCGAATGTTACCAATTTAACCGTAGATCTTGGAATGGATCTTGAAATTTCGACTGGAACACCTACAACAATAGATGCAGGGAGTGGATTTGATACCTATACTTGGAGCACTGGAGAAACAACGCCTACTATTTCCATTTCTTCAATGGGAACCTATAGTGTTACGGTTACGATAAATGGTTGTAGCGCAACTGATGAAGTGAACGTTTCTGAAACAATTGGTATTGAAGAATTAAATAAAGATTTATATCAGTTTTCTGTTTCTCCCAATCCAGCTACACAATATATAGATGCATTTATTACTTCGAAATTAAATACTAATATGAATTTAATTTTAATGAATGTGGAAGGCAAAATTTTGAAAAGAAAAGAAGTAAATATTAATTTAGGTGAAAATGTGGAAGCGTTTAATTTAAGTGATATGAATTCAGGTATTTATTTTCTTGCACTAGAAAAAGATGGAGCTAGAAACGTACAGAAATTTATGATTGTTAAATAATTCAAGCATGAGTTATTCTGAATGAATAAAGAATTTTAATTTTTCTTTTTCTTTCGTTTTTTATGCGAGTAAAAAAAAAGTGTATTTAAAAAATTAAAGAAAGTTTAATGTTTTGTAACAGTCATGTATGACTAATTTTATAATATATGGCTAGTTATATAAATAAAATTCAATCAGTAATTACTGGAAACTTATTCCTTATTTTACAAATAAGTACAATAGCATTATTGCTAGGAAGAGCTTGGCAATTTATGTCAAAAAGTACGCCTTTCTCTTCTTTCTTTTATCATACTGTTTTTATGAACCCTGTGATAAAATATGTATACAGGACAAATTGGAAAGAATATTTAAATAATGCAGAATGGTATACAACGTATAAAACATTAATAACCTGCTGGGGAATTTTTTTATTGCTTTCTATTTTTGTGATAATTGGTGTCAAAAAAATACCGCATCTTATTTCTAAATCAGTTTTATTCGCTTCATTTTTTTTGTTATTTTTTTTAGCATTTTGCTATTATATTGATAAGGGATTTCGACTTGGACAATTCGTCGAATATGCATTGCAATTTTCATCACCATTAATATTTTGGTATTATTTTAAACACTATTTTAAGGTAAATAAAATACCTTCTTTAGATAGTACATTTGTTTTCTTTTTAAAAATAGTAATTGCCTTAACTTTTATCGGGCATGCATTATTTGCCATAGGATATTATCCGATACCAGGGGTTTTTATTGATATGATTATAAAAAGTTTTTCCGTTTCAGAAGCAGGCGCTAAAAATTTATTATTGACGGTAGGTGTTCTAGATATTGTTGCTGCTCTTTTATTATTTATACCTTGGCGAAATATCCAAAAAATAGGATTGTATTATATAATTATTTGGGGCTTTTTAACCACAGTAGCTAGAATATATGCGAATGTAAGCTATGGTTTAGGTTGGTATAGTGTCAAACAATGGATGCCTGAATTTTTAATGCGATTCCCTCATTTTTTAATTCCTGTTTTTTTATTTGGAATTTATCATTGGAATTCGAATCATATAGAAAAAGGGTAATTTATTTTTCGACAACAATATGCGGAACGGATTTTAAATCCCAATCTATGACTAAACCTTTGGCTAATCTTTTAGCAATTTCTTTTCCATATAAATGTTCAGTCAAATAAAGTGCTGCCTCGAATGATTTCGCTCCTCCAGCGGAAGTAATAAATTTTCCATCATGTACAAATAAAACATCTCGATGAACTTTTAAAGAAGGAAACATTTCTTCATATTTGTCTAAGTCACCAGGGAAGGTAGTGGATTCAATATTTTCTAAAACACCTGCTTTTGCTAAAACAAATGCACCATCACAATGCGAAGTAACATAAGAAGCCGTTTTGGATATTTTCCGAATAAAGTTTAAAAGCACTTCGTTTTCTAAATCTGAATCCAAATGATGTTCAGCACTAGGAATAACCAAAATATCAATAAAAGGTAAACTATCTTTTAAATAATTAAAATCAGGTATTATATACAATCCTTCAAATGATTTGACAGGTTGATTTTTATCAGCAACCGTAAAGACATTCATTGCCTTAATTGAATCTCTAAAAATGGTATGTTGAAAAATATCAAATGGCGCTGTTAATTCAGTATTGTAAACACCATCCATTATTAAAAAAGCAACATTATATCTATCTTTCTTTAAATCAAGTAATGGACGATTAAAAACAATTTGCCCTTCGTTTTCATTTCTATCTTTAGGCGCTTTTGAAGTTGCCAATAAACAGATTATGAAAAAAGAAAAAATACTTGCGGTAATAAAATACTTTAAAAATCTTTCCATCTTGAAAATTTATAGACTAAATGAATCTATTTATCCAATAAATTATAATAAAGATAAAGAAAGAGCCACAAAATTCATTAAAATGTGTTTAATTGAGAAATAGAATTTGCAAAGCAAATCAAAATTATAATGAATATGGATCATTTATTTGTCAATGAACAAATCGATATTTCTAATTTGCCTCAAGCAGATGAAGTCACTTGGGTTCCTTTAAATAAAAAATATCTACCGATTAGTTTATTGAGCACTGCGTTATTTGGCTTATTATTACTCAGTATTTTTTTAGTTGTAAATTTCGTGAATACAGATATGATCGAAGACAATAGAATTGTTTTTAGTGTCATAGGAGGGGTTATTTTATTATTTGTATTCATACTGTTGATTTCTGCATTAGGATTCAAGCATAAAGCCTATGCGCTTCGAGAACATGATGTTTTATATAAATCTGGATTAATTTTTAGAAAAACAATTGCTTTACCTTTTAATAGAGTACAACACAGTGAAATTAATCAAGGACCTATTGAACGCAAATTCAATTTAGCGTCCCTAGAAATATTTACAGCTGGAGGAAGCCAAAGTGATCTGACTATACCAGGTCTTTTGAATGAAGATGCACAAAGCATGAAAGCATTCATCATGGAAAAGGCATCAAAGCATGAGTAAGGAGCAAATAGAAAAATTATTTGAACCCAAACGGCAATCTCCTGTTGCGATTTTTATGTTTCTGTATACATTTGTACGGCGTTTTTTTGGTGCTTTATGGCCATTGATAGCTATATTTTTTATTGGTAATAGAGATAAAACTTCTATTGTAGATACTTCAATTGGTATTATGGTGCTTGTTGCTTCAACAGGTACATTGGTTATGTCTGTTTTATCTTATTTTCGGTATTATTATTTTATGGAAGGTGATTCGTTTAATATTCATAAAGGAGTATTAAATAAAAAGAAAATTAATTTACCTTTTGAACGAATTCAAAATATAAACTTTGAACAAAAAATAATACATCAAATATTTAATGTAGTCAGTCTAGAAATAGATACGGCAGGTTCAGCAAAAAGTGAAATAAAAATAGAAGCTTTACCCAAGGCAGAAGCTGAAGCAATTCGAGATTATATTTTAGAGAAAAAGAAAAGTTTAACGCCTTTAGAAATTGAAAATACTGAAGGAGAATTTAAGGAAGAAGAAAAAGTACCCGATCAATTATTGTTGTCATTAAATATTTTTGATTTAATAAAAGTAGGTGTGAGTCAAAATCATATTCGAACGGCTTTTATTATTATGGGTTTAGGTTTTAGTTTTATTGGTCAAATCGAAGATGCATTAAATTTTGATCTTATTGAATTGACCATTAAAAACCTTAAAAGTATTGGAGGTGGATTAATTCTAGCTTTAACTTTATTTATTGTATTTCTTATTATTTCTTTTTTAGTCACCTTGTTTAGAACGGTATTAAAAAACTTTAATTTAAAATTTTATAAAAGTAAGGAAGGGTATAAATTAACTTCAGGTTTATTTACGAGACAAGAAGTAGCTTTAAGGAAAGAAAAAGTCCAAATTATTACATGGTCGGATAATCCCATACGCAGGTTTTTTAAAATATTTACCTTACAAATCAAACAAGCTGCATCTGGTGTAGGAAAACGAAGAGGACAATCAGTTGAAGTGCCTGGCTGTTATAAAAACCAAGTAGATGAAGTTTTATATTCTTGTTTCGATGATCTCTCTAAAGTAGAGTTTAAGGCGCATCAAATTGATTATGCATATGTAAAAAGAATGTTTATTTATATTGGAATAATTCCAACTATAATTTTAGGTTTAATTTATGCTTTAACCTTTAATCTGAAATGGATTATTCTGACAATTATTTTCCCTTTTGTTGCTTTTGGGTTATTATCTGTTTATTACAAAAAATATCGCTTGAATTTAAGTGATCAATATATTAAAATAACCAAAGGAATATTTGGTGTCACTAATATTGTATTACCTTTTTATAAAATTCAATCTGTAGAACTAGTACAAACAATTTATCAAAGAAAAAAAGGAATTGCTAATGTAAATATTTACACAGCAGGCGGTTCGCTTAGTATACCTTATTTAAATTTAGAAAAAGCTCAATCACTAAGAAATTATATTTTATTCACTGTTGAATCGAGTGATAAAAAATGGATGTAAGATATAAATTAAAGTTCAGTATAAAATGTATAAATTTCTATTGGTTCAACGGTGAAATTAATTCCTAAACTAAAAGGGGGAATGGAATCAGGATAAGAATTACCATTATTATCTACAAATTCATTTAAAAAAATAGTATCAGAATTCCCTGCATTTAAATTATATCCTTTTATCTCATAATTATCAATAGATGAAATTTGATCTGGAACAATATTTAATATGCCTTGGTTTATATCAATGATATCTAAATTATTGATAATAATTTGATTCTGATTATATATTTGAGCCGATGCATTTAAATTTTTAAAATCTTCTTCTTGGGAAGTTGCCCAATTTAATAGGACAAAAATAGTTAAAATAATAAAAGTAGAAATGTACTTAATATTCTTTTTCATAATTACATTTGATTTATTGCTATAACGCTATGAATCTTAAAATGTATATAAGAAAAACATTTAATTTTCTTGATCTATAAAATTACTTACTAAAATGGAAGCTATTGTACTTATTCCATAAACCATTAAATCTAAAAAATCAAAAGTACCTTGAAATGTATCAGCCCATTGACCTACTTCATGAACAATTGCCATGGCTGTTCCTACTATCATCCACATGATTTTATCTTTTTCTCCATTCCAAACTAATGCGAGTGTTTGTAATAAAGCAAATAGCCATAATCCATCAGGCAAATTATAAATAACCCAATTGGGCAAATGTACAGCTTGAAGTGAAATTCTAATTTGATATAAAAAATCCCAATGCAATAAGTAATCTACCAACCGAATATTTTCAACACCCCAAATCAAGTAGATGATACCTCCTAAAAAAAGAGGTAAGATTATTCGGAAACCGATATTATATGCAACCTTCAAATTGGCTTATCATTTGATGATTAAAAAAGGGTTTGTATCATGAAGATACAAACCCTTGAATAAATTATGAATTTTAAATGTCGAGTTTTATAGCAGGTTACTTGTTTGGATTGATTGCTACTCCATAATCTATTTTATTATTTAATTCGCCTAAGCTACCAGGAATTTGTATAGGATTCTGATCTCCAAGTTTTGGGAATTTTCTTACTTTTTCACAAACAAAAGTTTCTTTTTCTTCTTTAATGTAAGCTAAAGAAATATATGGATGCCAAGGAAGAGTATCTCTTAATGGAAATAAATCATCTCCATATCCAATTCCAGAATGAGGAATTATAGTACCATCTGCAGCGAAAAGAACATCTTCAAATAAATCATCAATATTGATTTCTTTATCATCTTCATTAGAAGTTTTAATTCCTTTTAAAGTTGATAAATCTCTACTTGGTACAGGATTATTTTCATCTGTAATTGTAGCTGTAAATTCTTGATTGAATTCTTGATTGAATTCTGATGTACTACTTGTAGAGGTAATACTTAATTCATTCTTAGATGAAAGGTAAACTTTACCATTTTCAATAGAAGTTACAATATCAGTATTCGTATTACTTTTTTGAAACGCTGACGCTTGCTTTTGCGCTTCTATCGTTGAAAAATATTGAATTGCTTCTTGATCGATCGTAAAAGCAACATTATTTTTTATTGATCTTTTTGAAGAAGAAGCTTTTCTACTTGATGGCTTCGAATTATTTGAAGCAATTGATGTAGAAGATGATGAAGTTTTACTTCTTGTCTGTGTGTTTTTTGCAGTAGAAGAAGAACTTGTATTCGTTCCTGAAGATCTCTTGGATTTAGTAGAACTAGAATTAGTACCAGATGTTCTTTTAGAAGCAGAGCTTTTTCTTTTAGAAGAAGTCGATGCCATCGTCTTATCATCTTCTACTTCAGTTATCGTTGCACTAATATTTGCCTGAGCATCATCTTTTACAATATCTTTGATTGATGTATTATCTTGGCTTAAATTCTTAGAATCATTATTTGAAACCCCCCAAATAAATAATCCAACAAGAATAGCTAATCCAGCAAATAAGAAGAAACGATTATCTTTTTTGCGTTTTCTAACCAATTTTGCCTCCTTTCCGGCACCTTTTTTGGTATTGTTCATAGTATCAGATTTTAGATTTCTCAATATAATAGCGGAGAGCTACTGTAAAGTTAGTACTATTGAACAGTCTAACAAAGGAAAAATACAAGTATTTTTTTGGCTTAATTATTGATAATTAGATAGATATGAGAGTTTATCTGAATAGGTAATTTTCCAATTTTCGTGTGAGTCCTTCATATTGAGAGGGATTCGTATATAGGAAGTTACCTATATGTTTTTTTAGGGTAGCTTTATTTTTTTTCTTTATTTTTTACATATTTTTCCAACCAACGATCTTGTTCCCATAAAATGTGCAAAATAGACTCTTTTGCAGCGTATCCGTGACTTTCTTTTGGTAACATAACAAGCCGTACTGTTGCGCCTAATCCTTTCAAAGCATTAAAATATCGTTCACTTTGCATAGGATAAGTACCAGAATTGTTATCCGCTTCCCCATGAATGAGTAAAAGAGGCGTTTTCATTTTTTCAGAATGCATAAAAGGTGACATGGTATTATATATAGAAGGGGCCTCCCAATAATTTCGTTCTTCGCTTTGAAAACCAAATGGAGTTAAAGTCCTGTTGTAAGCACCACTCCTTGCAATACCTGCTGCAAATAAATTGGAATGACTTAATAAATTAGCCGTCATAAATGCTCCATAAGAATGACCACCAACAGCAACTCTTTCTTTGTCTATATACCCTAATTCATAAACAGCATTAATTGCAGCTTCAGCATTACCAACTAATTGATCTATGAATGTATCATTCGGTTCCTGTTCATTTTCGCCAACAATAGGAAACGAAGCATCATCTAACACAGCATAGCCCCTAGTGACCCAATAAATGGGGGAACCATAATAAGGATAAATAAATTCATTAGGGTCTTTAGTGATTTGACCTGCACTAGATTTATCTTTAAATTCTTTTGGATATGCCCAAAGAATTAAGGGAAGTCTTTCCTGATTCTTTTGATTATAATTTTTTGGAAGGTATAAGGTGCCAGATAGTTCTAGATTATCCTTTCTTTTATATTGAATAATTTCTTTGTGAACACCTTCCATACTTTGGAAAGGATTTTTAAAATGAGTGAGAGGAATTGGATCCTTTTCTACCTGATTTATATTTCTAAAATAATAGTTTGGATATTCATCTGGTGCTTCAATTCGAGTAATAATTTTTCCTGAATGAATATCAAGAATTGCAGCAATAACTTCTAATCGAGAAGCAGTATTCGCTTGCCAAATTCTTTCTTTAGAAAAATCAGAAAAATTAAATAAATCAATAAAAGGTTTTTTCCCTTTTTCAGAATGTCCTGCACCTCGCATAAAAAGGCTAGTATTATCTTTTATAGAAAGTACATATCTACCATATTCATTTTTTTGCTTTATAAAATCTCCTGGATCATTATATACATCCTGATAATTTCTATCATAAATTACTTTTGGCTCAATCTTAGATTCAGATGGATTAATTAAATAGGCTCTTGTATTTCTATTGTTCCACCAATAATCAACTGCAATGGCTAATTCGTCGTGACCCCAGTCCATTCCATAAAATCGATCTTTAGTTTTAAGTAAAGATTTCTTCTTTTCTGAGAATGGAACAGCTTGTTCAAAAACTTCATCTCTAAAGAGGACTTCTTGGCTTGGATCACCTTCATCTAATGCTTCAGCCCAATACAATGTAGATGGTTTATCAGATCTCCAAGAAATATTGCGAGGTCCTTTTCGGACAGCCATAAATCCTTTAGGTAGATCTTCTAATAAAGGTACTTCTAAAATGTCTTTTACTTTTTGTCCTGATTGGGTATATATACTTAATGTAAATGGAAAACGGCTATAAGGTACTAAATATGAAAAAGGTCTTTTAATTTCTGCTACCATTATATATTCTCCATCAGGAGAAAAAGATACACCCTTATACATGGCTGCCTCTTTCCACAATTCTTTTTCACCTTTTAGATTAACACGATAAATCTCAGATCGTACCAAATGTTCAAAATTGATTTCATCATTCGGATTTCTAAGTAAATCTTGATAGGTTCTATTTTGTGCTTTTTTACCATCTATATTTTCTGATATAGTGGGACCTAATGGGACTACATTTTCAATTTCAATTAATGCTTGTTTATCTTCAGGTATACATTTAATCAATAAAGATTGACTATCCTTACACCAGACATAAGGACTTCCTAAATTTGCATTCAAAGAATCAGAAGTAATTTTAAATGCTTTAGCTTCTTTTATATTTAAAATCCAAAGTTCTACACCCTTTTCTGTAGTATGATTGAATGCCATTTTGAGATCATCAGGAGAAAGCGTAAAATTGGACAGCCTAGGAGTACCAGGCAGACCTGTAACTTTTCTTTCTTTTCCATCTTCAGTTTTCTGTACCGATAAATTTTTATAATAAACCGCTCTACTAGATATATTTGTTTTAGGATTAATTCGTAATCCACCTAAACGGAATTCTTTTTCTGATAATTCTTGAATTGATTTATAAGGATCTCTATAAATCAAAATCATATTTTCCGCCTTCGTGTCAATTCGAATCATGGGAGCTAATGACACATCGACTAATTCTAAAATCTCCTGAGGTGGCTTTTGATATTTTACTTGTATTTGTCCGTCTTTATCCATATTGACAACAAAAGTAAAAAACTAGAATTATTTTTTATTAGAGATGTGATTTTAATGTATTAGGTTGGAGAATTATAAATTGGATTTGTAACTAATTTATTGAACTGTTAAAATATTTAACATACAATATTGTTCGCAGTTAATAAGTTATAAAATCATTCTATAACTTTTTAAATTTCAACTATGAAAATGTCAATTTGGGTTTTGCCCTTATGCCTTATTTGCACGTCCTTATTTTCTCAAGAAGAGGACAAGAATAATTCTCCAACACATAAATGGAAAATCAAATTATTAATTGGAAATCAATTTATCGCTTATGAATATAATGAAGATTATTCTGATGGCTTTACAATTGTCAGAACAACAAATTCATTACAAATGGGACAGATAATTCCTTCCTTCTCATATCAAAAAAAGAAATGGGAACATCAAATTGAATTAAATAGTCTTGGATTTAATCGAGTGAATCAAACAGAAAATATTCAAAACCCTGACCAAGGTGTAGATATGTATGATGGATATGAATCAAATACTTTTAATGTAAGATTTTCTTATTCTCCTACGTATAATTTTTCACCTTTTTCTAATAAAGCTTTTGTTCTTGGATTCGGAGCAAGTATATCACCATTTTTACAAACACAAAATTCGAACGCTAAATCATCTTTAACGATTGCTCCACCCAATAGTACATTCTTTTTATTAAGAACGACTCTGTTGCCAAAATTAGAATACCATTTTCAAAAGAGATGGGTGATGTCTTTAGATACACCGATACATCTTTTCAATTATAGCTTTTTGAAAACAAAAGATCATATTTTTCCTAATACAATAAATAGAAGTTATAATACTAATTTTTTTCTAAAAGAAGCAAATGTTCGATTTGGGATTGGATATAAAATTTAGGATCTTTTTAATCGAGTTTCCAATAAAAAATGGCTTAAGTTTATTAAAACTTAAGCCATTTTTAAATGAATGAAATCATTACTTTTTAGAATCTTCTTTTTTGATTCCTTCTTTGATTTCTTCTTCAATAGAGGCTTTTGCACTATTGAATTCTCTAATTCCTTTTCCTAAACCTCGAGCAAGTTCAGGTATTTTTTTTCCTCCAAATAATAACAAAACTACGAGAACAATTGCTACTATTTCATAAGGTCCAAATCCAAATAATAAGATATTACTTACCATGACTTTTATATTTTTAGTCTTAATTCTACTACAAATATACAAATAACTGTTCTTGAAAGTTGACTCTACCTTCAACTATAACAGTTAAGAATAAAAAAACGAAGCAATTTCTTGAAAATTGCTTCGTCAATGAGTGAATTATTTTTTTAATCCGATTTCTCTTAAACGTTGATTTAAATATTCACCTGCAGTAATCGTTTCATATCCTAGTGGAAATTCTTCCGTGACACATTGGTCTAAACAAGTTAAATCCATTGTAGCCCTTGGATGTAAAAAGAAAGGAATAGAAAGACGAGGTGTATGCCAAAATTCTCTAGGAGGATTGACTACTCGATGTGTAGTAGATTTAAGATAATTATTGGTCAAACGTTGAAGCATATCTCCTACATTTACCACAATTTCATTTTCTCCAGGAAGAACATCTAGCCATTCTCCTGTCTTACTCAAAACTTGTAAACCTCCTGCTGAAGCACCCACTAAAAGAGTAATCAGATTAATATCCTCATGTTCTTCAGCACGAATAGCTGATTTGGGCTCCGATAAAATAGGTGGATAATGAATGGCTCTTAATATAGAGTTTCCATTATGAATTCTGGTATCAAAATAATCTTCACCTAAATTTAAATGAATAGCAATAGCTTTAAGTAAATGAGCACCTGATTTTTCAAAAGACTCATATAAGTTACGACCTAAGTCTGTAAATTCAGGAGTTTCATCTACGTAGATATTATCTGGATATTCACTTTTTATTGGATCTCCATCAGTTACTTCTTGTCCAAATTGGTAGAACTCTTTTAAATCAGCAACTTGTGCTTGTTTTGCTTTTTCTCGACCAAAAGAAGTATAACCTCTTTGACCAGCAAGTTCTACAATTTCATATTTTTTCTTAGTGTCCACATCCATGGCAAAGAATTTCTTTGCATTAGAGTAGAATCCATCAACTAGCTCTTTTGGAACACCGTGATTGATAACACCTACAAATCCTACATCATGAAATGCGTTACCTAATTTTTTAGCAAAGGCTAAACGTTCTTCGGCATTTCCATTGACGAATTTATCTAAATCAACTAAAGGAATGGCTCTATCAGACATAAATATTATGTTTTTTTGCAAAAATAGTAAAAAAAAAGCGAGTTGGAATCAATTTTCCAACTCGCTTTTGATATAATTTTTTTAACAATATATATTATCTTCTATTGCCACTAGAAGCATATCTAATGATTAAATAAATCACTGTAACTAAAGCAGAAAGTGCTGCGGCAACATAAGTCATTGCTGCTGCTTTTAAGGCATCTTTTGCTCCTTCATATTCTTCACCTTGAGAAACTCCACTGGCATCTAACCAAGCTAAGCCTCTGCGAGTAGCATCAAATTCAACAGGTAAGGTCATTAAGCTAAATAAAGCCGTAACAGCAAATAATCCAATTGCGACTAACATGACCCATGACATTCCAGATCCCATACCAATGGCCATAAAGGCTCCCATTAGGACAAATTGTTGAATCTTAGAGGAAAATTGTACTACAGGAACAAGGGCAGATCTCATTTGTAGAAAAGGATATGCGGTATCATGTTGTACAGCGTGACCTACTTCATGGGCTGCTACAGCTGCAGATAAAATTGAATTGCCACTATAAATAACAGGACTTAAACTCACCACTTTTTTTAATGGATTATAATGATCAGTCAAAAATCCTTGACCTTGAACGATGCTAACATCATAAATTCCATAATGTTCTAGCATTTGTTGTGCGACATCTTTACCTGTTAAACCACTTCGTAAAGGAATATTCCCATACTTTTGTGCTTTACTTTGTAATCGTTTACTCATCATCATTCCTATCATTGACATTACGCCACCAATAGCCATGAAAATGTACATATCCATATTACCTCCTATCATTTTTATTATTTTGTATTG
>JAHDFV010000322.1 GCA_020627985.1 Saprospiraceae bacterium | reverse complement strand
GATATACTAAAGATAAATAATCATAATTTCCAATACCTGCAAACCATTCAGCATGCATAAAAGCTAATTGAACATTCGTCTCTACACCTGCAATCCCTGCTGGATTCCAATAACTAGAATAAGCATTATTTGTAGATGCAGTTGCAGCATTTCCCATGGCTTGTGCTCTACCACCTACACCAATTGCTAAAAATTCATTGCTATATTTTTGCCCCCAAGCATCTGTAAAAAGTAATGTCAATAAAAAGAAGAAAATTAATTGTCTCATACTATTTAAATCATCGTTAGTTATTGCTATTTACTATGGAAGTATCGTGCCAGTTTCGTCTAAATAAGCAATTTATTAACTTTTTTTTGCATATATCATCCGACTTAACTTAACAATGCCAAAATGTCAAGTTAAATACACTATTAATAACCCTAATTCAAGATAAAATGTATATCATTTTAACTTTTTAACGAGTGAATAAAAATTGCTAAATCCAGTCTATTTCTAATAAGAATCTTGATATAAATCTTAAATTTGAAACAAAAAAAGATGTCGTATAACTCAAGAGTCCCTTTTTCACAAATTATTGCTGGAACTATGCGCCTAGGACAATGGGGTGCAAAATTCAATTCAGATGAATATCTTGCCTTCATAGAAGCTTGTATTGAGCTGGGTGTCACCACCTTTGATCACGCTGATATCTATGGTGATTATACTACAGAAGAAGAATTTGGTCAAGCATTAGCTTCTAAACCTAGTGTGAGAGAAAAAATTCAAATTATTTCAAAATGTGGAATTCGTAGGGTCTGTTCTCAACGTGCTAATCATCGAATAAAATCATATGATAGTACCAAAGCACATATTATTGCATCAGTTGAAAACTCTTTGAAAGCCTTAAAAACGGATTATATAGATGTCTTACTTCTTCATAGACCCGATTATTTAATGGATCCAGATGAAATTGGTGAAGCAGTTCAGATTTTGAATGAACAAGATAAAATCATAGATTTTGGTGTTTCCAATTTTAATACGCATCAATTTGATTTAGTGAATCCAAAAGTGGCTTTATGTACCAATCAAATTGAAGTTTCACTTCAAAATTTAAATGCTTTTGATAATGGTTTAATTGATCAATGCCATAAATATCGTTTACCCATAATGGCATGGTCTCCTTTAGATGGAGGGAGTATTTTTGCAAAAAATCCTTCAGAACAAAATACGAGAATTTACAAAGTAGCTTATCCTTTATTAGAAAAATACAATTGTAGTTTGGATCAGTTGTTATTGGCTTGGTTAATGAAACATCCTGCTCATATTTTACCCATTATTGGAACCAGTAAAATTGAAAGGATAAAATTAGCAAAAGCAGCAACTGACATTCATATTTCTCATGAAGATTGGTATGATTTATTTCAGGCAAGTACAGGTAAAACATTAGCATAAATATTAAACGATGATAAAAGTAAAATCAAGGCATTTAGAAGGTGCTGAAGTATCTTGGTTTGCCCCCATTTGCAACGGCGATACAGATTTTTTAGGTGAAATGCCTAATCAATATAAAAGCTCATGGGAAAATGCTTCTGAAATATTATTAACAGCAGATGAATTAGGATATCGAAATATTTTATGCCCTTCCTCTTATCAAGTGGGACAAGATACCATGACATTTGTATCTGCTGTAGCGCCTTCAACTAAAAATATAAATCTTTTAGCTGCTGTTCGATGTGGAGAGATTCATCCACCAATGTTAGCTAAGTCGATTGCCACTTTAGATCATATATTAAAAGGAAGATTAACGATTAATATTATTTCTTCTAATTTACCAGGTACAGAGTTAGATTCTGCCTCACGGTATCAACGCTCAAGAGAAGTCATTGAGATCTTGAAACAAGCTTGGACCCAAGAAGAAATTAATTTTAAAGGGGAATATTATTCTATAAAATTACCGACTGATCCCGTAAAACCCTACCAACAAAATGGAGGACCACTACTCTATTTTGGAGGTTATTCTCCAGCGGGTGTAGATCTTTGTGCTGAACATTGTGATGTGTATCTCATGTGGCCAGAAACAGAAGATAAAATCCAAGAACTCATGAAAAACATGAGTGAAAAAGCTGCTGCTTATCACCGTACAGTCGACTTTGGTTTACGGGTTCATATGATTGTTCGTGAAACGGAAGAAGAAGCGAGAGCATATGCTCAACAATTAATGTCTAAGTTAGAAGATGATAAAGGGAAAGAGATAAGAGAACGAGCTTTAGATGCTAAATCTTACGGAGTTTCTCGACAATCTGAAATGAGAGGATTAGCAGATATGGAAGGTTTTGTTGAAGATAATTTATGGACAGGAATTGGTAGAGCGAGATCAGGTTGTGGTGCTGCCATTGTTGGAAATCCGGATCAAGTGGTCAAAAAATTACAACGATATATGGATATGGGAATTCGATCATTTATTTTTTCAGGTTATCCACATTTAGAAGAATGTAAGCTCTTTGCAAAATATGTTTTACCCCGTATCAAAACATTTTCCTTACCTGAAAAATTAGGCAGAATACCTAAATCCGCACCATTAAGTCCATTAGCGGCAGGAGAAAGAAAATAATCGTTTAAATATAAATGTATACCAACCATGGGAATTGATTTAGGAATCGTTTTGCTTTATTTTATTATCATTTTTGCCATGGCAATGACTGGACGTCAAGGTAAAGAAGCGACCAAAGAAGAATATTTCCTAAGTAATCGAAATTTGCGTTGGTACTCCGTAGCGATTTCAAGTATTGCGACCAATATTAATGGTTATCAATTTCTTGGAATGATGGGTTCTGCTTATTTATATGGATTAGCTCAAGCTCAATTAGAAATAGATGCAGTTCAAGGAATTTTTATGGCTGCCTTTATTTTTGTCCCGCTTTATCTACAAGATAAAGTTATTACAGTTACCCAATTTATTAAAAAGAGATTAGGTTCGAAAGTTGCCTTAATTTATACCAGTGCAAGTATCTTTTTATTATCAACGGTAGGATTAGGTGCTGCATTATTTTGGGGCGCTTATGCTGCTGAAGTTGTCTTTGGAGATTCCTTTTCTTTTATTTCAGAATCAAGAATTATTAGAGCCAGTGCTATTCTAATTTTCTTAGGTGCATTTTCTGCCATTTATACTTATATGGGTGGATTAGCTGCTGTAGTAAAAACAGATTTAATTCAGTTTGCAATTCTATTAATTGGAGGCTCAGTCATTACTTATATTTCTGTTCAACATTTAGGTGGATGGTCAGAATTATATAATGGGACTTATCAATTAAAATGGGGAGATGAATTTAGACCTGTAGATAATTTAATGCATTTACATTTGCCAGCGGATCATCCTAAATTACCTTGGACATTTATGTTTGGTTTATTCTTATTAAATATAAATTATTGGTGTGCCAATCAAACTGTTGTCCAACGATCGCTTGAGAAGTTTAAGCGCAAGTTGGATTAATGGTCGGTGGATTAATGAAATATTATATGGCAATTATTATCATTATCCCCGGAATTGCTCTAGCTGGAATTTTAGCAGACCAACCTTTAGCAGAACCCGATATGACTTTTCCATATTTAGTGAAAAATTATTTAGGTACTGGAATGAGAGGTATTATTTTATGTGCACTATTTGCTTCCTTAATGAGTACGGTAGATTCTACTTTTAATTCTTTAGCAACTTTATTTTCCGTAGATATTTACAAGGAGTATATCAAGAAAAATGCAACAGATCAAGAGATGGTTAGTGTTGGAAGAAAAACCATATTATTTACTTTTATAACAGGAGTAAGTATGGGATTAATATTGCTAACTTATAAATTTGCTGATTCGACTTCTGCCTTTACACATACTTTAAATGAAATTCGATATTATGTCAATTGTGGTTTAGTTGTCATTATTTGTGCAGCAGTATTCCTCATTGCACCGAAGCGGTATTTAACCATGATTGCATTTTTCTCTACGGTTATTTTACAATTTCTTTTCTCGTATTATTTATTTCCAGAAATGAATTATTTCGTTCGAGCGATGTGGGTAATTATTATCGGATTTACATTAATTGCATTACCTACTATTTTAAATTTAACTAGAGAAGAAAATATTGGATTCGATAAAGCAGGTATTAAAAAATTCAAAGATATTTTTGTTTTCGCAAGCCCTCAAATTATGTGGGCAGGAATTGGTCTAATATTCTCATTGGTGTTATTGCATTTATTTTTTAGTTAGAAATATTAATTAAACTTATGAGCATCCTAAAAGACATATCTGAATTATTAGAAGCTAAAATTATCAATCAAGAAACGGCTGATAATATTCAAAATTATTATAAAAATAAAGAAAATAATTCTAGT
>JAHDFV010000321.1 GCA_020627985.1 Saprospiraceae bacterium | reverse complement strand
AATTGGAATACTTGTTCTATTTGCATGAGGGTGAAGTTTTTCCCACGCTTTAACCCTACCAGCAATCAAGTTACCGTCTATGTCAAAAAAAGAATCAACAAATTTAGGATTGAGATAGCAGTCTGCTCTCATTAATCCTCTATTAGAAGGATGTAAAGCTTCTACAATTGTATTCCGTCTTGCTCTATATTTTTTCGCTTGATTAGCCCAATCATCAAGCATTTTTTTTATCTGCCCACCTTTAAGTAACTTACCTAGTTGCTTTACTGCAGTTGAAATACCCCATAATTTAATAGTAAATTTACCTCTGTCATATGCACATTGTTTACCACTAGTTGGAATATTTTCAATACAGTTTGGTGGATCACCTGGAAAGTTTGCCAGATCATCATAATCATAAGTTAAGCAATAAAGATAATTTCTTGTGTCATCCTCAATTGGACTTTCGCAATTTGCTATTACATTATAAAAATCAGTATAATTATTTAAATAGTATAGCTTCCATTCCACCCATGATGTGATTAAATCTGTTGCAAACTTGGAAGGGTCAGTAATATAATCTGAAATTGCTTTAAAAGTTTGTCTTGTTTTGTCTCTTATAAATTCGTTTTCATAACAAAAATCACTGTAAACTGGTAGTGTACATGTAGGATCATCCCATAAATAACACCCAACATTGGTAAATGCACTAACTACTCTTACAATATCATATAAACCTTTTAACCCATTCCATACCTCATTAATTTGCCCAGATACTCCTGCTAATTCAAAATTAGCTTCACTCCCTTCAGAACACCAACAAGACTTAGGTATAAGTTCATCATCACCTGACTCTCTTTTAGACCAACAAGCTATATATGATAATACGTTCTTTGCTAGTTCTACTCCTTCAATCCATAAAACATTATTATCAATAGATAAATTATAAGATAAAACAGATAACATACTTACAACTCCAATCTTTGAAAAGTCCGAACCAATAGCATCTGTTGGAAGATTTGTAAATTTCAAGATTAATTCATCTAATTCTATTTGTCCAGACGAACCAAGATCTAAAAACTCTTTAACTCTTAAAATATGCATAGGAATGTCATATCCGTTCGTTCGCACTTTTGCCATCAAAGCATCTTCGAGAAGAAATACAGATACGTTGCTTCCAACATTTGACAAATTTAGAAATTCACTGAGTGAAAATCCTTCATCAGAATCATCACAACTAAATGTATCTCCAAATAATGATAATTCCATATTTTCTGCAGAATCATCCTTCATTACGTTAATAATGGTTTCTAATATATCCTCAACTAGATACTCTTGAACTCCTCCCAAAATAGTTTCAAAAGAAAAATATGATTCTATTACATTTCCAAAACCTTGGCATATATCACCAGTTCTTTGAATGTCAGAACTACCTTTTAAGGCAGGAGTTCCAGGAGAATAATTTCCATGAATTTGAATATAACCTGCATTTAGTAGTACCTTTTTAATATCCTCTGGATTTGATGGATCACCTACTTCTAATGTTTCTGTTTTTGAACACCCTAAATCATTAGCAACTTCTACTGTATAGCTTCCAATTTCAGTAATAACAACATCGCTAAGATTATTAAATGCAGACAAAGCAACACCATCTTGTGACCACCTTATAGTGAAATTTGATTCACTGTCTACTAATACTGATATACCAATATCAGAACCACAATACAATTCTGAATTACTCGAAAGTGAAATACTCAAACCATCGATACAAATATCTTCAATACCTTCACACTCACATGATGCATTATAAGTATCATTTATAGTTAGCGTATTGTAATCATTGCATGGACTACCAACTCCTAACAACATTGGATCATAAGGATCACAATCATCATCATCACATACTCCATCTCCATCTATGTCATTTCCTAAACATGAATTTGTATTATCTGGAGTACCTTGGCACTCACACTGATTTGTTATAACATCATTAATTGTACTTTCATTAAAATCATCACATAAGTCACCTACGGAAAATGCTAATTCACTAATCGAAGGATAACAGTCGTAACAATTAGGAACTCCATCTCCATCGTCATCAGCACTTATGTCTTGACCTCCAATACAGTTACAATTTGAGTCAAATACGTCAGGAGAAGTACAATCATCGTTATCATCACAAGAATCTCCTTCTCTATTAACTGTTACATTTATTAATAATTCTGCAACAATACTTCCTTCACCATCACTAATATTAATCCTTAATTTAAAATCTTGACTAACAGACTCTACAAAAATATTTGAAAGGTTATTTGCACTTTGAATTTCGCCACCATCTATTATGTAGGTAATACAGCTAGATTCAAAATCTTGACAAACAACTTCCTCAGCAACAAATAGCTCACCTTCACATACAGAAACTTCTATTGTTTCAGATAAACCAATATTTATAGTACAAGGATCAGATTGCCTTCCCTTGTTGTCTGTTACAACAAGGGTATTAACACCACAATTTAATCCACTAATTATTGCTGTATTACTTGGGTGGTTCTGAAGAATGATATCTCCTGTTTCTAGATTTCTGATAGTATATGGTCCTGAGTAATTTACTTCAAGGTTCGATGCCCAAGGATTATTTCCTGGAATTATTTCAATCTGGGCAGCGTTATATGACCATGGTAATTTTGAACAATTTATCCTGAGTTTAGATAAGGATATTATTTCATCAATCAAGTTAGTATTATCTTCATTATTAGGACCTCCCATAGAAGATTCAAGAGAAGTGTAATCCACTAGGTTATTAGAGCTTAAAGAATAATTGATAGAGGCACTTCTACTTGAACTTAATTGCACACTAGTAGTATAAACTTCATCAATTCTGACTTGTACAAAGTTATTATCTCCAGTAAATGATATAAAATTAGAGATTCCATGATTTGTTGAAGTCTGTTGCACTTTCGATGCTCCAGTATAGCTTGGGTTTCCAATATCTGGTGCACCTTCCCAAGCATTAATACATGGATCTTCTATATTGTATAAAATTGCATTTGGATTAGCTCCTGAAATATCTGTATTAATACCATGAACAACAATCAAGTCTCCAGGATTATAGCTAATTGTACATTCTGGTTCTAAAGAAATAAAACCTGGCAAAAATTCATTTCCTACATTTGCATCATCGATTATTATTACTGGTCTTTGTTGAGATTCTGTAAATGGAATTTCATCTACTCTAACAACTAAAAGTTCAATGAATAAATCTTCATTCTCGCTAGAATTTACATGAATTTCATTTATTGCTAATACAGGTAGTTTATACGTAGCATTTTGGGCTACTACTGTTAGGCAAAAAAAACTAATAGAGATAAAAAGTAGTATTCTATGCATTGTTATAGTTTTCTAAATGGTAATAAATAATTTATAAGTACAAAAAACAGACCAATATAATTACAAATAGAGTTTTAAATTAAAAACTATAACCTACAGTAAAAAAACGCATTCCTAGAAAATCAAAAGCTAGCCCATCATACTTAATTGGTGCTTGCTCTTCATTGCTCAATAATATACCATCTTCTATTTCATAATCGATCTGAGTAATTGATGTATGGAAGTAATTAAGAAAAACTCCAGACTCTAAACCAACGCTAAATTGTGGTGTAATGTAAAATTTCATTCCGATAAATGGAATGAGGCCAACTTCAAATTGCTTGTTTATTTGAACATCATCAGTTGATTGATAAACAACATAACTGCTGCCAGAACCTAAGTAATATCGAATATCATAATCGGTTAAACTGTGTCCTACCAACATATCACACCCATAATAATGAACAAATCTCCGCTGTTGGATTTGCTTCTCGATTCCAAATCCAATATTAACTTGACTATTATTAGTTGCAAAATACTCAACGTAATCTCGTTCTGCTATAACTTCAGATCTATTAGGGTCTTTGTCAAAACTAATGTGCGAGTCTATTGAAAAATAAGCTCTTAAAAATTTAACTGAATTTACTTCAATTAATTCACCTGTTCTAAATCTCTTTTTCAACATTATGTTTGCTGCAGAAGTATTTGTATAAATGGATCTTATACTAGAAAATCCAAGTTCAATTTGATATTTGTTTTTTCTCACCTCGCTTATTTCCCATTTATTGGGTTCACTTTGTGCTGAACAGTTGACATTAATTAAAATAAGCAACAAAAAACTAATTAGAACTTTAAAAATCATAATTTTTGACATCTGGTTTTAATTAACCTAATGCAAGAATTATGCTAGTTTTTCAAATCATAAACTCCTCTACCCTATCAACAGGTAAACCCAAGTATTCAGCCAACTCATCCACCGTAACCATTTGATGATCACATTTATTAAATTTAGACTTAA
>JAHDFV010000320.1 GCA_020627985.1 Saprospiraceae bacterium | reverse complement strand
ATAAATCCCATATTGGATAGAGCATGCATTAGGTTATCTAAATACCTGGGGTCTGTTTTATATCGTTCTGAGCTTTCTTCATAAGAGAAAGTATAAAATTGAAGCGCTTCATCGATTTTACCTTGCCCTGCCTTAAGATTGGCAAAGTTGGTGATGATGGATAGCCATAATTTAGTATTTTTTTCTTTATCATTAAATTCCAACGCTTTATTAAAAGCTATTTCGGCTTCATCGTATTGTCGTAAGGTATAATATGCATTTCCTTGACACATTAGTATTTGGTCTGTCTTCCAATGCATATCATGAGTTTGGGCTAACTGTAAAGCAATCTGAAGATACTTAGTAGCCAAAATGGATTCTTCAAGAATATTATATTGTACGCCTAAATATAGATAACTTAAGATTTGATATTTGATATCACCATTTTCTTGACTTACATGAAGGACCTTTTTTAAAAGAACAGTATCTACATTTGTAATTTCCTCATTAGTATTATCCTTTTCTATAGCTATATCCAACCATAATTTTAGAGAATCTGTATCATTTGCAAATGAGGTAATGGAAAAAGCATGCAAAGAATGCAACATATAAAAATACGTAATTCAGAAAATAGACTTTTTCGAATTAGATGATGAAGAATGTGTAGTTGTTGTCTGATTAAAAATGATGTCAAAATATCAATATATTTTAAGATATACTTCGTGCAGTTTGATATTTAATATGCTACATTATTTGTTAAATACATATCCCAATTCATTTGATTTATAATATGTATTATTTCCTTGCACTAGCTTAAAATTTGAATATAAGTTTATCTGAGGTATTAGTGAAAAAAAATCTGGGATTTATTAGATATGATAAAAATTGAGGGTGTTGCATTAAGTATTATCAAGAATTTGGACTTCTTGACATGTTGAAATATATGTCACAATATTTATGGTTTGTTTGTTGCTGTTAGTGTTTTATGATTTGACGTAATTACTTATATATTAGTTACTTATATTTGTTTTGAGACTGTTTTTTGTGTATGTTAATAGCCGATATTGGGTGAAAATTATTTCGTTATATTATTAAGTGTAGAAGATGTAACACTTTATAACACCTTCGATTGTTCCCAAGGCAAGTTTATCAAACATATTTGTCTTGCTAATCGTAAATTTTAATCGAAATTATGATAATGGAAATCATAATTATGCTATTGGATACAAATGAAAGAACACAAGGACTAAAGACAAAATTAATTAATAATTAAAAAGCACAAGAGATGAATTATAATTATTTACAATGGCTGCTTATTATACTTTGTTTTTTTAGTTCGAAAATAATAGCCCAAAGTTGCGAGGAAGTATATTCCTACAGCGTAGAGGACGTATGTAGTGGTGTGGCACCGACTTTCACTTTTGATGTAGGCTGCACGGAAGGACCTAATAACAACCTTGATTTGGATTGGTATCTATATGCTCCGGGAGGTGTTCCTAGCATGGCACCAGTTGGTTATGATCCACTGGCAGGACTGGGAGGAGTGGACAATAATTTCCCTATCGCCAATGCTGATTTGGTAGGCGGGAATAATGGTCTTGGAGGGACCTGGAATGGATTCATCTGTGCGAACCTGACGGTTTCAGGAGCAATGGTAGTAACTAACAATGGCTGTTCCCCAATAGTGGTATCCTATTATGCAATGCCTTGGGATAGGGCATTGGATACCGATGGAGATGGAACATTCGGTGAATACAATAATATTTCTAGTGCTGCATGTGATATTTTGAGATTCGATGTAACGATTTATCCAGCTTCCATGTCTGTAGTGGTTACAGATGATGGTTCGACCTGTGGCACACCCGCAGTGGAATTAAGAGCTGCAAATGGTTCAGTTTGCGAGACTCTGACTTCAACATGCACTAATGATGGAGATGCACTAAATTATGATTTTAGCACAACAGCTACAGGAACTGCTTTGCTGAGCACTCCAGCTGGATGTGCATTGCCAGCTGGATCAACAGGCAATATTATTTGTCAAAATTGTATACTTCCTGTAGAGTTATTGTCTTTCACTGGTAAGGCAGTAGAAAAAGATAATGTATTGTCATGGATAACTGAGACTGAAATCAATAGTGATGTCTTTGAGGTCGAACGCTCGATAAATGGTCGCGATTATATCAGTATTGGAACAGTTAGAGCACAAGGAGAATCATTAACTACAAGTAAATATTCGTTTATTGATATTGAACCACTTGATTACGCTTATTATCGTTTGAAAATGGTGGATTTAGACCAATCTTATGAATATAGTAATACTGTTTTGATTGAAAGGAATCGCAAGAATTCTTTTATGATATCAAGTATTCGACCCATACCTACCTCTGACCGTGTTACTATTACATTCGTTTCACCTGAAGAAGGAGAATTAGATTTCAGTATTTTTGATGTGAATGGAGAGCTATTGGATAAGATCCGAATAAATATTACCAAAGGAATCAATGAATACACTTATGATTTATCTAATTATCCTCCTGCAATTTATGTTATGATGATGAATGATATGACTTCTCAGGAAGTTAGGAGAATAATAAAGGATTAATATTCAACACAAGCCTTTAAAATTGTTTTGATTTCATATTGAATGATGTAAGAGCTTTGAAGGGAAAACTTCCCCTTCAAAGCTCTTGTTGTAAATAACCTGAATTATATAACTATTATTATTGCAAAGAGTTGATGTCACAAAATTGAAATATTGTTTTAATGCTGAACAAATCTGCTTTTAATGCTAAATGAATGATTAAGATTGTTTACAGTATCTTTTGTTGTCTCTTAACCATGTTTGGGTGTCACAGATGCTTAGATTTAATGGGTCGTTTTGCATTAAAATAATTGATGTAACACTTTGTAACGCTCATTTAAAGCATTGAAATAAGATGAATCTGCACATTTATATAAATAGCAATTGTTTATACAAAATTAAATCTGCATGAAAAATATCATTTTAGTCTTAATCTTCATGATTACCTTAACAAGTAACTATGCCCAAGTAGGAATTAATACAGATAATTCTACTCCAGATGAATCTGCCATACTTGATGTTAGTAGTACCGATAAGGGAATGCTCACTCCAAGAATGACAAGCATACAAAGATTAGCCATCGCTACCCCTGCTCAGGGCTTATTGGTATATGATACAGATACTAGCTCCTTTTGGTATTATGATAATGGACAATGGAATGAAATCAATTTGGACTTTGACGAAGTAGATGGTGATATTTCTAATGAAATTCAAGATTTGGATTTGACAGATGATATACTTACGATAACCAACAATAATTCAGCATCAGAAATAGATTTGTCCCCATATCTGGAACAAACACCAGATTTTTCAACTGATCTTTTGAATTATGCTCCAGAAAACTATGATTATAGTTGTGCGACACTGCTGGATTATTCAGAATCTTTAACTGGATTGGTGGAACTTTTATTGGCAGAAGATGAATCAACATTGTTTGTTTTAAGAGAAGGAATATTAAATATTTATGATCTAAGTAACCCATCTGAACCGATTTTAATAGGTTCGCAACCTGGCTTTTATGAGGCTATGGAAATGAAATTGCAAGGAAATTATATTTATGTAATGACTGGATATGAACTAAAGGCTGTAGATATTACTGATTTGTCTTCTCCATCAATAGCAGGAGTTTTAGATTTAGGACCTCATCAACAATTAGGATTTTCAATTTATGGAAATTATGCTTGTACTTTTAGTGGCTTTGGAACGACGAAAGTAATTGATATTAGTAATCCATCTTCGATGTCAGTTCTTTCACAGATGCCTGCAACTAAATATGCGAATGATATAGAAGTGTATGGAACTATGATTTATTTACCTTATGTAAATGATGGAGAAATAGAACTGTTTAGTTTTGCTACGCCATCTATCATAACATCTGTAAGTACAATAAATATCAGTTCCTTGGAAAGAATCGAAGTTTATAATGACAAACTTTATGTAAGCAATTCGGGGATTATTGAAGTTTATGATATCTCAACGACACCTTCAACACCTACACTCATTTCAACTTATAGTGGAGTTTTTCCTGAACATTTTAATGTGAATGGTGATTTCTTCAGTGCAATATACCAATCCAATTTTAATGAGCGGACATTTGGTTATTATGATTTAACTGGAGTTTCTTCGAGTAATATGACATTACCGAATTTTCAAGAAGTATCGCTATCTTTTAATCATGAAGGAGGAAGTATAGCAACTTCAGCTAGCCATGCTTATTTCATAAATGAGTCAGATAGTGAATTGAAAATCATTGAATTGGTTTGTCCTGTAGCCGTTCAAATGGGTTATAATCCGATTGATGGAGAAGTAGTGGCA
>JAHDFV010000319.1 GCA_020627985.1 Saprospiraceae bacterium | reverse complement strand
TAGAATATTAACCAAAACCATCTGCTATGAGATATAGTAAATGAAAATCCAAAAAGATTGAAAATCACAAGTCATTGGTGTTGTTTATATTTTTTCTTGTACGCTTTATAGAATGACCTTATACAGCAGAGCTGATGAAAAAGAGATTAAAAAAACCTTACTATAAAAGTAATATAGTAAGGTTTGTTTTCGAATCGTAATAATATATTTTAAGATTCTGCTTCAACTAACTCTTCATTCATTTCTTCCAATTCATCTATTTCATCAACTTCCACTCGTAGATTATCGATTATGAATGTTTGGCGATCGGGCGTATTTTTACCCATATAATATTTCAAGATTTTTTCAATATTAGTATCCTCATTCATAATAACGGGTTCTAGCTTAATATCTTCACCTATGAAATCTGCAAATTCATTAGGAGAAATCTCACCCAATCCTTTAAATCGAGTAATTTCAGCTTTTCCTCTTAAAGCTTTAATGGCATCTTGTTTTTCTTTCGGTGTATAGCAATAGAACGTTTTCTTTTTATCTCTAACTCTAAACAAAGGAGTTTCAAAAATATATAAATGACCATTACGGACTAGGTCAGGGAAAAATTGCAAAAAGAATGTAAGTAAGAGTAATCGAATATGCATTCCATCTACATCAGCATCCGTAGCAATCACAACATTGTTATACCTTAAATCATCTAAACCATCTTCTATGTTTAAGGCGTGTTGTAATAAATGAAATTCTTCATTTTGATAAACAATCTTTTTGGTCAGACCAAAACAGTTTAAAGGTTTTCCTCTCAAACTAAATACAGCTTGCGATAAAACATTTCTTGCTTTAGTGATAGATCCACTAGCAGAGTCTCCCTCAGTAATAAAAATCGTGGAGGCATTTTTTTTATCAATATCTCCTTTTTTATCATTAAAATGAATTCGACAATCTCTTAATTTTTTATTGTGGACTTTAGATTTTCTAGCTCTTTCATTGGCAATTTTTTTGATGCCAGCAATTTCTTTTCTTTCCCGTTCAGATTGTATGATTCTTTTTTGTAAAGCTTCCGCAACCGTAGGATTTTGATGTAAATATTTGTCTAATTCTGATTTAACAAAATCTACAACAAACTTTTTTACAGAGGGACCATCTGGTCCAATATTTAAAGAACCTAATTTAGTTTTGGTTTGAGATTCAAAAACAGGTTCTTCCACTCTTACACTAATTGCCCCCATTATTGATGCTCTTACATCTTTACTATCATAATTTTTTTTATAAAATTCACGAACAGTTTGGACAATACCTTCTCTAAATGCTAATAAGTGTGTTCCTCCTTGCGTAGTGTTTTGACCATTAACGAAAGAGAAATATTGCTCACCGTATTGATTGCCATGTGTAAGCGCAATTTCAATATCATGTCCTTTTAAATGTATAATAGGGTAGCGATGTGTTTCAACATCTGTTCTACGAGTCATTAAATCAAATAAGCCTCGTTTAGAAACAATTGTTTTATTATTGAAATGAATTTTAAGACCAGCATTTAAATATGCATAATTCCAAAATTGATTTTCAACAAATTCACTTTTGAATTTGAAATTCTTGAAAATAGTAAAGTCAGGTACAAAGGAAACCATAGTACCATTTTCTTCATCTGTTTTAGCAATTCGATGATCTTTAACTAAATCTCCTTTTTCAAATTCAGCAACTTTTGCTTTACCATCTCTGATTGCTTGAACATAGAAATAATCTGATAAAGCATTGACTGCTTTTGTACCAACTCCATTTAAACCTACAGATTTTTTGAAAGCCTTAGAATCATATTTTCCACCTGTATTAATTTTAGAAACACAATCCACAACTTTACCTAAAGGAATACCTCTTCCAAAATCTCGGATCGTTACTTGTCCATCATCAATGGTAACATCAACCTTAGTACCATGTCCCATGACAAATTCATCAATACAATTATCAAAAATCTCTTTAACTAAAATATATATACCATCATCTGGCGATGTTCCATTTCCTAATTTCCCAATGTACATTCCAGGACGTAATCGAATGTGTTCTTTCCAGTCGAGCGAACGAATATTATCCTCAGTATAATTTATTTTAGCCATATTTAAATCTCCTAGTGTTTATAATTTATTCAAAGATACAAAATAAAGAAATTTAATTAAAAAAAATTATTAATTTTATTTAATTATTTTTAAAATATTTTGTGTTTAATTCAGCTTGCTATTTATCGTTTAAAACTTCATTTTTGTAGAAGAAGATTTATTAACAATCTATATTTTTAAACCTTATATTTTATAACTAGTTTACATGATAATATAAATCCTATATGCGTTTTTTCTACTTATTCTTATTTATGGTTTATTCTCTTTTAGCACAAGCTCAAAAGGAGAATGGTTATATAACGGTCTATTCTGATGACTATAAAGGGATGGCAACTTCTTCTGGAGAGTTGTATGATAGAGAAGCTTATACTGGAGCGCATCGAACATTACCTTTTGGATCAATTGTAAGAATAAGAAATCCTAAAACCAATAAAAAAATTGATATCATTATTAATGATAGAGGGGCTTTTATTAAAGGTCATCTATTGGAAATATCTGCAGCCGCAGGACGCAAATTACGCATATCATCAAAAGCGAAAGCAAATATTGAAGTATTAAGTTTAGGAGTTCAAAAAGAGAAAGAATTTTCTGATCTTAATAGAACAACAAAAGAAATACCTGCATTAACTATTGATAAAGTAAAACCCAGTATATATGCTTCTCCTGAAGATGAGCCAGAAGAAATTAAACCGATAGAAAAAGAAAATATAGTTGCTCAAAATAATTTAACGCCTAAATCTGTAAAAGAAAAAAAAGCAATTCAACCTAATTTAAATAGAATTGATAATAATTTTGAAGCATTAAAACCTTTAAATAAAAGTGGTTTTAAAAAATATAACACTTTTAAAGTCTCGATTAATAAGAATGTTTTTAGTGGTTATGCGATTCAAGTAGGAATTTATCATGAATTTAATAGTGCATTAAAAAAAGCAGCAATACTAAATGAGAATTGGAATTGTGATATTTTATTAATTAAGAATCTGAATTCTTACCAAATATTGATTGGAGCTTTTAAGAATAAATCTGAAGCAAAACGTTATTTTGAAAATGCTAGTGCTTCTGGATTAAAAGGCTATGTTACTGCTTTGGAAAAATATGAAAATAAAGATATATATCAATTTGAAGTTACGAAGTTGAATAAAAAAGGATACACTATTCTGTTGGATCAATTGTCTGAATATGAAGCATTGCTTTCTAAATTTTTATCCTTGCAATCTAATAATATTTCGGACCTTACGATTAAAAGTAAAAAAGGAAATGAATCTGGAATGAAATATCAATTTTCATTGGGTGCTTTTTCTACAAAGGAAAAAGCAAATACATTTTTAGAGAGTATACGAGAAAGTAATATTACAGGCGAGATTACTCCTTTATAATTTTTCTTAAAACTCATTTAATTTTAGTTGAAAAAGACTTCTATGCATAATCAGAGTTGGAATAAAGAAAAAGATTTATTAGATCAATTATTTCCCTTTCATATAATTTTAGACTATGATTTGAAAATTATTCATACAGGTCCTAAAGTGCATAAAATAAATGAGAGGTGTGAAGTAGATATTTT
The DNA here is from genome assembly GCA_020627985.1 of Saprospiraceae bacterium. Classification (GTDB taxonomy): domain Bacteria; phylum Bacteroidota; class Bacteroidia; order Chitinophagales; family Saprospiraceae; genus JAHDCE01. The sequence goes on along the minus strand of JAHDFV010000319.1, from coordinate 719 downwards.
ATTTCACGATTGTTTTTATCCCATACGTCCAGCTCTTTTAAATGAACCACATGAATTTGAAAAAGCAAGTCCTTCTGTTGTATTGTTAAAAAGTAAAGTTGATGATTCTTTAAAGTTTAGAGTACAGGTAGTCATGCATACTGATCCTAATGCTATTATACTTTTATGTAATCCTATTTTATTAAAAGTTCAAGAAGTAAAAGATTTAAATTTACAATTTAAAGATTTTCCAATTCATGATACATTACCAGATTTTCTTTTCATGTTATATGCGCAAGAAAATACTTTAGAAGAAACAGAGCGTTTAGCATTTGAGTTAAAACAACAAACAAATCGACTTCAAAATATGTACGAATTTAGAGGTCAGTTTAGTAATATTTTAGCTCATAATTTAAGGTCACCAATAATGGGCTTGCGAACGATTCATGATATTTATATTAAAGAATTCGAAAATTTAAATAATAACGATAAAGAAAATTATAAAGATAGATTTAATGAAAGAATTAATTATTTAATTCAATTAACTGAACAACTTTGGAAGTTTGCCAGTGTTGGACAAACTTTAGGAAATGCAAGGAAGTTAGATATAAAAGATATTGTTGAATTTATAATAGAAGATAAGAAAGTTAAAGTTAATTTTGAAAATCCAATGCCGGTAATTCATTCTAAAAAAGAAGATGTTTTAGCGACTATGGAAACCGACGGCGAAAAAGTGGTAC
>JAHDFV010000318.1 GCA_020627985.1 Saprospiraceae bacterium | reverse complement strand
ATATTGTTTTTCAATGACTTGCAAAGGAATTAACATTATGTTCTTAAATCACTTCTATAAATAAATGAAAATCATTTAATTGGTGAAAGGAAATTTCTTCTACAAAAAGAGGTAGGCTAATGATAAGATTGATGAGAAATTTTATTAAAACATAACAATAAAAATCCGTTTTACTCTGTCACTTTATGCTAGTTTTATTACTTTCGTCGTCGGCAATTTTCAAAACATTAATTTAACTAAAATCAAACCATGAAGTATTCTTTACTTTTAACTATTCTATTGTTGCAAATAGGATTATTTGGCCAAAATGTTTGGCAAGAAGTATCTCCCCACAGAAACAACGTTCCCAAAAAGCAAAGAATCACACATCCAGACCATTTTAAAACCATTTCTTTAGATGTTGAAGCATTTAAAGTAGCTATTAGAGAATTACCCTCAAGAAGTGAAATTGCTAATAGTAGAAGATTGGTATCAATGGAATTTCCATTACCGAATGGTAAAATGGGAAAATTTAAAATGATGGATGCAGAATTAATGCATCCTGATTTAGCAGCAAAGTTTCCTCAATTGAAAGCCTTTATTGGTAAAGGAATTGATGATCCTACCGCTGATATACGAATTACGTATTCACCATATCATGGTTTTAATGGAATGATCCAATCAGGTAATCATAGCACAGTTTATATTGATCCATTGACAAAAGATCACCAAGATTATATGGTGTATTACAGGAAAGATGTTCAAAAACAAGATGAAGGATTTATTTGTTCTACTCCAGGAGCAGATGTTCATAATCAGGAAATAACAGAAGATTTTACGAGAGCTGAAGGACCTTATGGAGATTGTAATCTAAGAAGATACCGTTTAGCACAATCATGTACAGGTGAATATGCACAATACCATATTGGTCAAGCAGGAGGAACTACTGGAACTACCGCTGGTGATAAAGCCATAGTTCAATCAGCAATGAATGTTACCATGGTTCGAGTGAATGGCGTTTATGAAAAGGATTTAGGAATTACCATGCAATTTATTGCAAACAATGATGATGTAATCTATCTAAATGGTGCAACGGATCCTTGGAATGGAGAATGGAATACTCAAACTGCAATAACTTTAGATGCAGTAATTGGAGTGAACAATTATGATATCGGACATAATTTCAATACAACTGGTGGTGGAAATGCAGGTTGTTTAACTTGTGTTTGTTCAAGTGTTAGTCAAAGTGGTACACACAAAGGAAGAGGATATACAGGAAGAGCTGCACCTATAGGTGATCCTTTTGATATAGATTATGTTGCTCATGAAATGGGGCACCAATTCGGAGGCTATCATACAATGAATAATTGCTCACGAAGTGGAAATGGGAGTTCAGAAATTGAGCCAGGTTCAGCAAGTACAATTATGGGATACGCTGGCATTTGTCCAGTTAATGTTCAAAGCAATAGTGATGATTATTTTCATTATGTAAACATTAGAGATATTGTTGATGCAATAAATAATGGATCTCAAAATTCTTGTGCAGAATTAATCGTTTCTGGTAATTCAGGACCAAGTGCAGATGCGGGATTAAATTATACAATACCTGCTTCAACTCCATTTAAATTAACAGGTATTGGTTCAGATTCAGATGATACTGCTTTGACTTATTGTTGGGAACAAAATGATCCAGAGAATGCTGGATCAAATGCAGCACCTCAAGCCAATTGGACAGTCGGTCCGATGTTTAGATCTTTTAAACCAGTGGCAGAACCGTATCGTTATTTCCCAAGATTGACCGATGTAATTAATAATGTCTCACCAACTTGGGAAGTTTTACCTTCTGTTAGTCGTAATATGGAATTTGCATTTACGGTAAGAGACAATAATATTAATTCAGGTTGTACTTCATTAGATTTAATGTCTGTAACAACTGTAGCTTCTGCAGGACCTTTCTTAGTGAATGTACCCAATACGAATGTTACCTGGGGAGCAGGTACAGCTGAAAACGTAACTTGGGATGTAGCGGGTACTAATGGTGGATCTGTAAATTGTGCGAATGTTGATATCTTAATGTCAACAGATGGCGGTCAAACTTATCCAATTACACTGGCTTCTAATGTAACAAATGATGGATCTCAATCGATTACAGTTCCTAATAATGCAGGAACGACCAATAGAGTTATGGTGGTTTGTTCGGATAATATCTTTTATGATATTTCAAATACAGATTTTACAATAGTTATTACAGCTCCTCAAGCTAATTTAGCAGCAACGAGTACCACTATTTTAGAAGAAACAACCTGTACGACAAGAGATATAACATTTGATGTAGTACTTAATGCTCAACCTTCTGGAACAACATCCGTTCCCTTAGCTACTTCAGGAACAGCAACCTTAGGTGATGATTATACAATGAGCCCTTCATCTGTATCCTTTACAACAGGGAATTGGAATGTTCCAAAAACAGTTACACTTACCATTGAAGAAGATGCAGTTGTAGAAGCTGATGAAACCATTATTATAGATATCACAGCTGTAAATGGAAGTGATGCAGTAGAAGGTGGCTCAGGTCAATTGACGTTTACATTAGTGAATGATGATAATGATCCGATGGTAGCAGGTGGTTCGGTAAGTAGTCAGTTAATTAATGAAGACTTTGAAAGTGGATTCCCAACAACTTGGACAAGAACCGGTTCTGCACAAGTGTTCAATACGGGGACAGCAGCAACTTTATCAAGTAATAATTGGACGATTGCCGCAACAAATTCTTCTCAGATATTAGCATCAAATGATGATGATTGTAATTGCAATATGTCTAATGAAATTCTAAAATCACCAATCATTACGGTTAATAGTAATATGACTGCAATTGATGTTGACATGCAGGTGTTTTTTGAACAAGGGACTTACAATGGAACAACTGAATCAGCTATTTTACAATTATCCCAAGATGGAGGTTCGAACTTTAGTACAGTTTATACGTTTGCTGGAGTTGCAGGTTCTTGGCAAGCACCAAATGTTGATTTAACGAGTGAACTACCTGCATCTGGTACAGAAAGCTGGCAATTACAATGGGTTTACAATGATGGGGCAGATTGGTTATATGGATTTGCAATAGATGATATCATTGTAAATGAAACTTCGAATACAATGGTTAGTGTTCAATCTGCAATTAATACAGCCAATGGTTTTGCAGAGCATGATCTAGGACCTGGAGATATTGTACATTTCTATGATCAAGTAACGGGTGAAATTATGTGTACAATTGATAATTCGGCATCAAGTCATGATTATGGATGTACGAAAGTAGAAGTAGATCGTGCAGGTACTGCATCAGTTGGATTTGTAAATACACTAACGAACTCATTTTTACATTCCAAAACGTTTAAAGTGACACCATTTAATAATACAAGTTCTGATGCAGGTGGATATACGATAACCTTATATTATTCAGATGCAGAAGTGATTGGTTGGGAAGGAATGACAGGTGAGGCAAGAACGGCAACCTTTATTCATAAGGCAGATGGTAATAATCAAATTTTAGATGTTTCTGCTACGAATCCAGGAAATATTCCGATTTCATCTCAAGCAGCAACGTATGGAACTTTTAACGGTGATCATACATATTCCGCAACATTTAATAATGGATTTTCTGGATTTGGAGTAGGTATTGATGTCAGTCCTTTACCAGTTGAACTTTTAGAATTTACAGGTGAACATTTATCTGGAAAAGGAAACCAGTTAAATTGGACAACTGTATCCGAAGAAAATACGTCTCATTTTGAAGTAGAACGATCTATAGATTCAAGAGAGTTTGAAATGATTGGTTCTAAAATTGATGCTGCAGGAAATTCAACAGAAAAATTAGATTATGCTTATTTAGATGAAAACCCTAAATCTGGTATAAATTATTATCGATTAAAAATGATTGATCTAGATGGATCATATGAATATTCTCAAATCATTAATATTAATAATAATGATTTACTGGATATTACATTTGCACCAAATCCAACAAAAGGAGAAGTGATTATTTCTTTTAATCAAAATATAAATGATAATATTCAAATTGAATTATTTAACCTGTCTGGTAAATTAATTAAAGAAAGATCGTTAAGATTAAATAATGAAAATCAAATTCTTTTTAATATGGATGAATTAGCAAAAGGAACATATTTCGTTCGAATTACTGCGAATAATAATTCCTATGGAGAAAAGATGATTAAACTTTAAAGGTTTAAGTTTACGTATTAAATAAAAAATCCCGAATTTTCATATCATGAAAATTCGGGATTCTTTTTTATCCTTTATAATGATCTAAATAATTTTTTTCATCCGGACTTAAACTTTCAATTCCATCTCTTTGAATTTTCTCTAATAAGTAATTCATATAATCTTCTTCATCGTCACCTGATGATTGTCCTGGAGAATATTTTTTTTTC
>JAHDFV010000317.1 GCA_020627985.1 Saprospiraceae bacterium | reverse complement strand
TAATCAATGATTAATTTACAAAATCTTTATCTTCTCCAAGTTTGTCCACCAAACCCGTCTCCAGATATTTTAGAAATTCTATTCGCACTATCCACTTGAAGTCTAAGTCTACCATTACCATTTGTGTTTCCTTTAGGCACATCAATCCAATCTAGATAAACATTGTTTCCAGATCGAGTACCAAAAGCAACATTCGCAAAAGCTGCATAACCATTTTTATCAATCCCTCCTTCACCAAACCAAACCACTTCATTTCCGATTTGGCGAATATAATAAAGTCCACCATCTGAGCATTCCCATGCGCCATTTAAACTTCTTATCCGATCTTTATCACTAAATCCAGCAGCTCTTACTCCTGGTAATTTAGTTGAAATTTTGGATCGATTCCAACTAGTCCCACCAAAAGCACCACTTAATTTTTCAAAACTATTCTCATCATTTATTTTAAGAATAAGATCCGTATTTCCTTTAGCCGTTCCTTTCGCTACATCATAGGACTTTCCATATAGCCTATTACCCCGTACAGTTCCTTCAAAAACATTTGCCCAACTTCCACTAGAATGTTCTCCAAACCAGAAAACTTTTGTCTTCGTTCCTCCACCTACATTGTAACGTTGAACCTTTACATAATAATGACCACCATCATTACATTTATAATAGCCTGTTTTCAAAAAACTATCATTTGTGCCTGGCGCAGTTGACGGAGCAGGAGCTGGTGTAGGAGTAGCACTAGCAGCTTTATTTTGCACATCAAAGCCTTCCGCTTTAATCGTAAATGTAACTTTCGCAGTTATCTCATCAAAATCATTTTTATTAAAACCTTCATAACTCATTGGGACACCTAACCTTCCTACTCTTTGTTTATTTCCTCCTCTATCTTTTTCACTTATAATTCCAGTTTCAAAATCAACATATAAAGTAAGAGAAATAGAATTATTCGCAGGAGCTATATCTATATTATCATCATCACTTGCTTCATCATAATCAAATAATTGAATACTGAGAAAGCATTCTTCTTCATCTGCATGAAATCGATGTGTCGTATAAATACCACTTAAATTTTTCTTCTTATTTATAAAAACAGCATTCGTTTTTCTTGTTTTTTTCTTTCTAGCATTACTATGATAATGTTTACCTGGTGCTGCTTTAACTAATCCATAGACTTGAAAATCTCCAGCCCATGCCATAGGCCAAGTACTATCATCACCATGTGTAATTTCATAAGAATTAAAAACGACACTTACATAGCTTTCCGTCGAATAAGCTTGACCAAAAAACAATACAAATGAAAAGACTGCAATTACTTGTTTTAACCAATTCATATTAAATTAATTTTTTATTTTAAAATTTGAGAATTAGAGCTTTTATTTTTTAACCATATCATAATATCGAACCTTAGTTTTACGTCCATCTTGATAAGTGGTAACAACTTTTGCTACCATAATTGCTCCTTTACGTCTCATAACAATCTGTTTTGTGATTCCACCAGTCAATTTATAATTGACACTAATAAATGAATGCCCAGCAGAAGGTTCGAAAAAGTATGTAGCATTTTCATTCCCCCAATGACAAGTATTTGATATACACATACCAGTAGAACTAACGGATGGACGACTTGATGAACCTATTTTTACAATCATTTGGGTCAATGCTTTTTCTTTGGGATCTTTGTTCACCCAAATGCCTGAAAAATTCTGGATAGGCGTTTCTCCTTTTCTTTTTAATTCATGATATTTAACTGAAGTTTTTGGGTTTCCAACTTCTGATGTTACCACTTTAGCTATGATTAAATTTCCTTCACGTCGCATCACGATTTGCTTATTTAACTTCCCTTTTATTCTATAGTTTGCACTAATAAAATAGTGCCCAGCTCCAGAAGAATAGAAATAATCCCCAGTCTTCGTTCCCCAGCCGCAAGATGTAGACTGACAAGCTCCATATGCTTTTACAGCTGCAGTTTTTTTATCTTTTTCTTTGATGGTTACTTCTTTCAACCCCTTTTCATTGGCATCTACACTTTCCCATTCTCCAGAAAAATCCTGAATGGTTGTCGCATTTAAAACCAAAGCGAACATTAATAATAGAGCTGAAAAGATTCCTTTTACATTTTTCATAAGATAAAATTTCATTAGTAAATACATCTCTCTATACTTGGCTTATAGTAGATGTGAACAAGCAAATTGATTAAGAAGTATTTTTAACAGAATTTTAAAGGTTTTCTTACTTAGTGATGAAACGAAAGGATATATTATAATTCAATTCAAAAATCAATACAAAAAGGTAGTAAAATAGACTATCAATTGATTGAGAATTATTCGCACTATATGGCTTGTGAATATGTTGAAGTTCTTAGAAATAAAGCTTTAAAAATGAAAAATGAATTATTTAATAAATGAAGTGATTTAAAAACATAATATTAATTCATTTGTAAATCATTTAAATTTTAATTATGAAGGTGAATCACCAGCATAGATATCCTTAGCTTACTTTGATTTTTTTGCAGCATTTCTTGCCTTACCTCTTATTTTTACCCTAATAAAATCGTGTGGAATATTAACCTTTGTATATTTATCCATTTCTATAATAGATCATTTTGGCAATTTTAGAGAAATTAATATTGTTGGTCCACCGTCTATCGTTGAAAAAGGCATGGATCCTTTACTTATACCTATTATTCAAACAGGAATTGATTTTGATTTTATTATTAAATTCAAGATTTAGATCATTATTTTTTAACATTGAAAATAAGTAAGGAAAATTATTCTAAATTAATATCTTTCATAATTATATATGAAAATTAAATTCCATTAGAGAATTATTCGTATAATTATTGATAAAATAATTCTTTCTAAGAATGAAAAAGGAATACAAGAAAATAAATTTCATTAAAAAAGATTCAAATGCATTCCAATTTGACATCGTGAAATATGAAGATATTCTTCAAAGAAAACCATTAAAGCACAACCAATTTGATTTTCATAAAATATCTTTTTTTGTACTTCTATTATTTACAGAAAACAAAGGCAAATACAATTTAAACTTTAAAGATTATTCTTTTAAAAAGGGAACCCTTTTTACCCTCAGAAAAGATAACATTCATAAATTCTATAAAAATAACGGTAAAGGAACACTACTTCTTTTCACAGAAAACTTTATCGTTAATCATGCTAATGAAGCCGAAGCATCAAAAATGTTTTTATTGTTTAATGAAATGTTAGCTTCACCTATATTACATTTAGTTGAAAAGGAATATAAAGAAATAGAGCTTTTAGTTCATTTAATATCAGAAGAATTTCATGCGATAAATGACGACTATTCCTCAGACATTATTAGGAATTATATACAAATTATGATTACAAAATTATTTAGAATAAAATCTAAAAACAATCTTGTCATTCATAAAAACAATAAATACCTCTCCATGTTTATGGAGCTTCAAAAATTAATAGAACAAGAATGTTTCAACAATAAAAAAGTATCTTTTTATGCCAAAAAAATGGGCGTCACCACTAAAACACTCAATAATGTAACACAGAGTATTATTCATAAATCTGCTAAATCATACATTAATGATATCATCATCATTCAATCCAAAAGATTAATCATAAAATCACACGATACACTTACTGAAATTGCATACCAAGTTGGTTTTGATGAGCCAAGTAATTTTTTCAAATTTTTTAGAAAAATGGAAGGAATTTCACCAAAGCAATTTAGAGAAAAACATCAATCTGAATAACTTCTTTTTGGATAACTTTCCCATTTTCACCTTACAAAGTTCTTTTTTTACCTGAGAGTGCTTTCCATTCATTTTACATTTGTTGTATTAATAATTAAAAATTAGATTATGACAAATAAAGAAGCCATTTTAGCTTTTTATGAACAAGCATTATCAGTAAATAGCACTACTCGACCAACAGCTGTTTTAACGCCTATTTTGGCAGATGATTTTTTATCGACTGGCTCAGTTGCTGCTAAGAATAAAGAAGAATTAATGAATCAACTGGAATTCTTCTGGAAGATCATTCCAAACTTAAAATGGGAACCTAAAGATATCATCAATGAAGGCGACAAATATGTGGTAAGGAGTTTGGCTTCAGGTACACCGAATGGCAATTTTATGGGTTTACCAACTGACGGAACCAAATCTTTTAAAATCATGACCATTGATATTCATAGTGTAAAAGATGGAATGATTCAAAATACGAATCATGTAGAAGATTGGGCAACAGCAATGCAACAATTGAAATCATGAGACAAAATTTATTCATTATAATTCTTTCTTCCTTCATATTAATACTTGGATGTAATAACGATCAAAAAGAATTTTCATCAACAAAAACGAATACCATGAAACAAAACAATTCTTTGGAAGCACAATCAAAAGAAACCTTAGCCATAGCATCAAAATTTATGGAAGTTATGGGAAAAGGAGATA
>JAHDFV010000316.1 GCA_020627985.1 Saprospiraceae bacterium | reverse complement strand
GATATTGCCTGGTTATTAAATATACGAGGAGCAGATGTAGAATGTAATCCTGTTGCTATTTCATATTGTGTTGTTGAAAAAGAAGTAGTGTATCTGTTTGTTGATGTTGATAAAATATCGGTTGATTTTCAGGCAGATTTAGCAAATTCGAATATTAAAATTCGACCCTATGATTCAATTTTAAGATTCATTTCTGAATTAAGAATTGATTATTCAATTCTAATTGATCCTAATACAGTGAATGCCATCTTATATGATGCGATTCCTGAATTTTGTCATATCTGGGAAGGAAGGACATTAACCACCTTATTAAAAGCTATTAAAAATACTACTGAAGTTGGACACATAAAAGAAGCAATGGCTAAAGATGCTGTTGCACTTTTAAGATTGTTCAGATGGTTAGAAGAAGAATTAAAAATAAGAAAAGTTACTGAAGTTGAAGTAGCCGAACAATTAATTTCCTATAGAAAATTAGGTACAGATTATTATGGTGAAAGCTTTCCTGCCATTGTTGGTTATAAAGGAAATGGAGCAATCGTCCATTATCGAGCAATGCCAGATTCTTGTGCTTCTTTAGAAGCAGATGGAATTTTATTATTAGATTCTGGAGGGCAGTATCACAATGGTACAACAGATATTACTCGAACGGTTTCATTAGGAAATACAACGCAACAAGAAAAAGAGCATTTTACTTTAGTTTTAAAAGGACACATTGCTTTGGCCATGCAACATTTTCCAGAAGGAACATCTGGCATTCAATTAGATACATTGACTCGACAATATCTTTGGAAAGAAGATTTGAATTTTGGTCATGGAACAGGGCACGGCGTTGGTTTCTTTTTAAATGTTCACGAGGGACCTCAAGGCATTGGACCAAATCAACAAGCCAGATATTTACAAAAATTTGTAGAAGGCATGTTTACCTCAAATGAGCCTGGATTATATTTAACGGATCAATATGGAATTCGAATAGAGAATTTAGTATTAGCAGTTGAATCTGGGGATAATGGTTTTGGTAAATTCTTGAAATTTGATACCCTGACCTTGTTCCCTCTTGATTTAAACTTAGTAGATGGTAAAATGTTAACTATTGAAGAGAAAGGATGGTTAAATAATTACCATATGGAGGTAGAAAGTAAAGTGAAACCTTTATTATCCGATCCAGAAGAAATCGCCTGGTTAGAAAATAAATGTAGATTAATCTAATTGGATTTTACAAAAATTGAAAAAATGAAAACCGCAGTTTTTCCAGGGTCATTTGATCCTTTCACTAAAGGACATGAAGAATTAGTAAAACGAGCTATACCATTGTTTGATAAAATAGTTATTGCCATTGGTATTAATTCTCAAAAGAAATACCTTTTTTCACTGGAACAAAGAGTAGAATGGATTAACCAAGTTTTTAAAGATCATAATTCGGTAGAAGTTGATACTTATGAAGGTTTAACAGCTCATTATTGTCAAAAAATACAAGCAGAATATCTATTAAGAGGATTGCGGAATGCTTCTGATTTTGATTATGAAAAAACGATCTCTCAATTGAATGCAATGGTGGGGGATGGTTTAGAAACAATATTCTTGATTAGCGAGCCTCAATATTCTCATTTTTCCTCTACAATCGTTAGAGAAATTATCAAAGGAGGTGGAGATGCTTCTCCATTTTTACCCGAAGGAATAAAGATCTAAAACAAGCCATAAAAATTGAGTACATTTGTGCCATTAAATCCTAATCTTACTAAAAATTGTATACGATATGTCTAACGCATATTTTGAAGTACCCATAGCAACGAATGAACCTGTTTTAAGTTATGCACCTGGTTCTCCAGAAAAATTAGCATTAAAAGAAGCTTTAAAACAGTTGAAAAGCGAAAAATGGGATATACCTATGTATATCGGTGGAAAGAAAATATTTACTGACGATAAATTATCGATTCATCCTCCACATGAAATTAAGCATACATTAGGTCATTATTCGAAAGGAGATTCTTCTCATGTCAACCAAGCAATTGAAGCTGCTTTAGCGGCTAAAAAAGATTGGGAAAATTTACATTGGAAAGATAGAGCAGCCATCTTCTTAAGAGCTGCTGATTTATTAGCAGGTCCTTTTAGAGCAAGAATGAACGCAGCTACGATGTTGGGGCAATCTAAGAATGCCTATCAAGCAGAAATTGATGCGGTTTGTGAATTGTGTGATTTTTTCAGATTCAATGCTCAATTCATGGCTGAAATGTATAGTCAACAGCCAGAAAGTCCAGCACAAGTTTGGAATAAAGTAGAATATAGACCATTAGAAGGATTCATTTTTGCAATTACGCCTTTTAATTTTACATCAATTGCAGCAAATTTATGTGCAGCACCAGCGATGTTAGGTAACACAATTGTTTGGAAACCTGCTGAAACTCAAATCTATTCTGCTCAAGTGATTATGGAAGTATTTGAAGCAGCAGGATTACCTCCTGGTGTAATCAATTTAATCTTCACAGATGGACCAGTAGCAGGAGATATCGTATTTGAACATCCTGAATTTGCAGGACTCCACTTTACTGGTAGTACTTCTGTTTTCCAATATTTATGGAAAGTCATTGGAGCAAATATTTCGAAGTACAAATCTTATCCAAGAGTTGTTGGTGAGACAGGAGGGAAAGATTTTGTTGTTGCACATGCATCAGCAAATGCAAAAGAAGTTGCTGTTGCCTTAGCTAGAGGTTCTTTTGAATTTCAAGGACAGAAATGCTCTGCTTCTTCAAGAGCTTATATTCCTAAAAGCCTTTGGAAAGATGTAGAAAAATACTTGAAGGCTGATTTGGAAGATTTCAAAATGGGAACGCCTGAAGATTTCAGAAATTTTATTAATGCAGTTATTGATGAAAAATCATTTAATAAAATTAGTAATTACATCGCTGAAGCTAAAAAAGATCCAGATGTTGAAGTCATTATGGGTGGTAAATACGATAAATCAGAAGGTTATTTTATTGAACCTACTGTAATTTTATCTAAAACACCTGATAGTACGACAATGTGTGAAGAAATATTTGGACCTGTATTAACCATACACGTTTATGAAGATGCCGATTTCAAAAATATATTGGATAAAGTAGATTCAACTTCTCCGTATGCATTGACAGGTGCCATCCTTTCTAATGATAGATATGCTACAGATTATGCAACAAAACGATTGCAATATTCTGCTGGTAATTTCTATATCAATGATAAGCCAACTGGAGCTGTTGTCGGACAACAACCTTTTGGTGGAGGAAGAGCATCAGGTACTAATGATAAAGCGGGATCGATTTTAAATTTATATAGATGGGTTTCTCCTAGAACGATTAAAGAAAATTTCGTACCACCTAGAGATTATAGATATCCATTTTTATTAGAAGAATAGCATAAGTTTATATAAAATCAGGACGTAAAATATACGTCCTGATTTTATTTTTATTGGAAACAAATAAACTTAAAAAGCAAGATTGAAGGAATTCTTTTGATTATAGTATTGTATTTAATTAAAAAGATGTTTCTTTACATTCCTAACTCAAAGGAAAGGACTTATAGACAATGTTGAGTAGACGTAATATACGCATTAAGGTAATGCAATTATTATATGCCAAGCGACTTGATGAAGTATTGACATATAAAATTATGAAAGAAAGGTATAGTAAGAGTATAGAAGATTCTTATGACTTATACCTTTTTAATATATTACAGTTAGAACAAACTGCTAAATATGCTTTAACAGATGCATCTAAAAGATCTTCAAAGCATCTTCCTTCAGCACAAGACAAAGATTTCACCCCCAAAATTTATCAAAACGATTTGCTTCGGACTTTTTCTGAAAGTGAACCTTTCCATAAATTACTTAAGAAGAAGGTCATACTTAGTAGAGTTAATCATGATATGACTCGTTTGTTTTATACTGAATTTGCTAAAAAAACAGAATATATCAATTATGTATATAATGAAGCAAGTGAGGATGATCATAAACATATTTTGGTAGAATTGTTTAGAGCTTGTGCTTCAAATGAAACATACAATGATTATATGGAAGACAATTTTGAAAATTGGATTCATGATAAATCATTAATTGTCGGAAGTATAAAAAAGACATTAAAGGCATTACCTTTAGATGAGTTCTTTTATAAGAAGTATTATCCTACAGATGAAACTGTCAAAGACTTTGGTGAAGAATTACTTCACAAAACACATTTCTTTGATGAAGATTTAATGGCTTTAATTGAGCCTGCTTTAAAAAATTGGGATAAAGATAGAGTAGCAATAATAGATCTAATTTTAATAAAATTAGCCTTAGCTGAAATGCTTTATTTCCCTACAATTCCTGTAAAAGTAACCATCAACGAATTTGTTGATATCTCCAAATTATATAGCACACCAAAGAGTAAAGACTTTATCAATGGTATTCTGGATCGATTAATGAAAAAATTAGTCAAAGAT
>JAHDFV010000315.1 GCA_020627985.1 Saprospiraceae bacterium | reverse complement strand
ACAATTAGATACCTACCAATTACCTCCTATTACTCGTGAAAATGCTCCTAATAGATTAGGACTTCGATATACCCAGGCCTTAGATCATCACTTTTTTGCGACTTGGGGCGATGGCGGACATTTCATCTTTGAAGTCAAGGAAAACAAATTGGTTCCACGAATGGAAACAAAAAATTTGGGTTCAGGAAGCAATCCATGTTCTATTTCGGAAGATAAAAACTGGGTGATTTGCACTTATAATAACTCATTAGATCATGGAATATCGTGGTTATACGATCTATCCACTAAACAAACATATACTGATATGAAAATTCATTCTGACATACAGAATCGTTATATATGCCCTGTTTTTTGGGATGATAATAATCAGATTATGACTCTCTCTAAGAAATTAAATCTCCAACAAAAAATCCAACTATTAAATACAAAACAAGCTTCTACCGCTACTAAACCGCTTACCTATGAGTTGGTGGAAGTTGGGAGGGAGAAATCTTTTTTGGCGGATAAGGAATTGGGGAAGGGTACAAAATTACTTACTAATAACCGAGGAGAATTAATGGGAATAGTTCGACGAAAATCAGGACAAGGCACTCCAGCCTTTGATTATGGTTTAAAAAGACATGAATACCATTTCGAATTTACGGATGGCTCTACCTTAATTATTCCAGAATACTTTGCAAAGTTTACCACTAATTATGATGCTAGTAGGATTATTTTCTATGAAGGTGCTTGGACACTTGATTTAGATGGACCACTTTTCATTCGTATCTATGATCGTTCTGGTAACTTAATTAATAAATTTTCCACATTGGCATTACCTCCTCCAATATATGAGGAAAAGACACCACTCTTAAAAGTCGGAAATGATGGAAGCATGGCTGTTTTAGGGGTTTCTATGAGTTCTAAAGATAAAAAATCCATGCCACTTTTAGATTTCTATAGTCGTGACGGGGTTATTCTTTGGTCGAAAGAGTTAGAAGTAAAATGGGCAAATACAGTGGATGTTTCTGATGATGGAGAATATGTAATGGTTAGTGTTTTTAAAGGAAATGATAAACATAAACGACCTGAAAAGGTACTCCTATTTAATCGTTCAGGAGAACAACTTGATGAATATGACATTCAATATACTCCTTACAAAGAAGAATTGAATCCCAACAAAGATACTGGTATATCTAGTCCTCCCATAACACGACGTTATATGAGTCGGCAAGTTTTTAATCTTCAAGCTCTTTCTAATAATCAGTTTATTGGTTGGAATCATCGAGATTTAGTTGTTTGGGAAGTAATAAACAGAAAAATAAAACCTATTGCTTTGTTTTTTGATGAATACCATATTTCAGTCAAGGCTTTTAATCCTTTTAAAGTTATAGATAAAAATACTGTAGCAGGGATAAAATGTGGTAATAATACACGAATACACTTCCTCAACTTAAATTCTGAAAATGTAGAAACAGTTTATACGATACCTACTCCTACATTGCCTCTACTGACTCCTTTTAAAGTTATTTCAAAAAACAATATTGAAATAATTTCAAATACGAACCATATTTACACATACACAATACCTTTCAACAAATAACACATAAAAATGAAAAAAATATTTCACTTTGTCTTTCAGATTATATTTTTTGTTCTATTGTTCAAACAAGCTTATACTCAAGATATAAATGAAATCCGATGTGCCGTTTCACATTGTATTAGTTGTACAAATACAGAAGTACTAATAGGCTATTTAGGAATTGATAATGCTTCCCCTGCATCAAATGAAACTTTACCAGGTACCCTAAGAATTTATCGTAGAACATCATCTACGCCAGCAGGAGCTTGGCAGCTACTTCGTTCTTATAATCCTAATTCCATTGAACGTAACACATATTATGACTTTATAGACACAAATATCTTGGATGGTAGTGTAAGTTATGACTATAAAATAGATTATGACTATACAGATACTTCAGGCAGTCATACTCTTACTTCCAATATTCCTTCTATTACACCTAATGCTGGAACAAAGAATTTTAGTTGGCCTGTCAAAAATGGAGCTACTCCCTCCTATGGTATCTTGCATAACTTTCATCAAATTCATTATCCTTTCCCCTACGCTGGTAATACTTATTATAAATTTCACAATGGCATTGATATAAATGGTGAATTAAACATAGATAGTGAAAATGTTTATGCTCCAATTAGTGGTATTATAAGGGCTACAAATAACTTAGAAAGCGGTGACATTATCATGGTTGTTTTCTATAAGGGAACAAAGTACGATATAACACTAGGCCATATAGATCATCCGAGTGTGAATATATGTACTTATATGCCCAATAACTCATTATTAGGTAATATAACCGATGAAACATGGCAAACACAAGATAATCATCTTCATTGGGGGATACAACGATATGATTATTTGATACCAGGTGCTCCACCAACTCTAACTATTTTTAACCCTTACTCCTTTGTTAAATCATTTGTCGAAACAGATGGAAATCTTAATACAGTCGATACTGGCAATCAAAATGTTGACCCCATATTAACTCCCCCAATAGTCAGCACATCAAATTCTAATTCACATTCTATTAGATTTAAGCAGGTTCCTTATAGTACTACCCCTCCTATTGAATCTACTGAAAATGATTATTTTGCAGAGGGTTCAATGGCTAATGAAATAAGAGAAGTTTACTGTGCATTTGACATTATAGCAGAGGCATTTGATTATCAATCAACGCACACATCTTCTTCTGGCGTAAGACATAAAAATAATCCTGAAATTATTGGTTATTATGTACAAAAGAGAACTGGTCAAAATAGCTGGACTAATGTAGTTCAAACCCCAACTACTCCTTATATACTTATTGATGGTCGAAATCACTGGTTTGGGGTAAACCATAAGGCTGAACTTCCAAATCATCAAGATTTTGTAAATACTTTTATTGACAGTAACATGTCCCTTAGTGCTACTAATGCATGGGATAATAATAAATGGGATCATTGGTTTACTTTTAATGTTACCAATACAAACGGTTTAAATGGTTCAAAATCTAATGTCGATCCTTTACAGTGTTGGGTTACTAATGCTCCTAACAGTGTACCTAGTGAAAATGGTTTTGCTCCTACTAATTCAACTACCGACGATCCTCAAAATTACCAATATGCCCAACATTATAATGACTTAAAGTTTCCTGATGGAGAATATCGTGTATGTATTCATGCTGCTGATATGATTGATGATAATGACTCTCAAAACAATATAGAAGCAAGCTGTGAGACAGTATATGTCTCTAATGCGCGTCCATTTGTAGAAAGTGTGGGATTATATCAAAATGGAGAGCCTATATTACAAAGTACTTGGGAATGGGATGCAGCAAATCAACTTTGCTATAATAGGGAAATGCCTAATCCTATAGATATGTCATTAGATATACATGGAGTAATTATTTTTAGTGAACCAATGCAGGAATTAGGGACTCAATTCTCATCTTCTGAGCCTAATGCAATAAAAATTGGAGACAACAACTATTACTCATGTACCCATACTTTAAATAACCCTAGTCCACCACAAGATCCCAAAGTATGGACATTTGATATTCCAGCAGCAGATATCTCCAATATAACAGAAACAACTCCACAAGGGACAACTCTCCTTCAGTTAGAAATCAGTGGGCAAGATTTTGGAGGAAATGAACTAGAAGAGTTACACAATTATCCAGAAATTGCAGGAGGAGCTACCTGTATTACAACGGGTATACCTATACGTGATTCCTCGCAAGGCTGTAATACTACCAATACTTGAACTCCAACTCCTCAACCAGGCACTGATTTAGTTCATTCTTTGGTTATTGAGGAAACACCTGAGTTTTGTAGAGTTGGATTTCAGGTTCAAGAGGTTTGTGAAAATGGGATTTTAAAATTGCAGGTATTGGGACTTAGTGAAGATGATGAAGTTACATATACAATAGAAGATATGAATGGTACAGGACTTTTAACCGCAAGTAATAATCAAACAATTCCTATTATTACTTCTCCAGATGATCTATCTTTCGAAGTTACCTTTTATTATCAAGAGTGCATATTTGAGTACAGTGGCACATATAACTGTGAACTAACTTGCCCTCTAGATTTCATATTTACTAACAATAATAGTATTATATGTAATGATCTAGGAGAGGTATTTATATTAGGAGCAGCATTTAGTAACACATCCACAGTAGATGCATACTTATATCCCTTATCTACCAATATGCAATTCATAGAACAAATACAAATAGCTACAAACAATCCATTAGGAGCCTTTGGTTTTCCAATTGAAGTTATAAATGGAGATGCACCTGAATATGACTACACATTAGTAGTAATAGACCCACAAACAGGGTGTTCTTTCCAAACTATTATTAATTGCGATGGTACTATTAGAGAGGGAGGCTTTACTCCTATAGGAGGAAATAGT
>JAHDFV010000019.1 GCA_020627985.1 Saprospiraceae bacterium | reverse complement strand
AAAAATGCTTTTACTTTAGAAAAATATAAAAAAGAAAACACTGATGTTCTTTTACCTGTCTATCGATTACCAACGGAAAAGGAATGGCAAGAATTTGCTTCTGGTGGATTAAACATTGAAATACATCCAACAGGAATTGAACCCATCAACAAAAAGAAGTATAAAAATTATCCTTACCACAACGTAAATTTTGCTAAAGAAAATAAAGCGAACGAAAATATTACCGCTCCAGTGCGAACTTATTTACCCAATTCATTTCGAATTTATAATGCTATTGGAAATGTAGCAGAAATGGTACAAGAAAAAGGAACTGCAAAAGGAGGAAGTTTTACACATCAATTATCTGAAAGTCATATTCAAGAAAAAATAGAATATCAAAAACCTCAAAAGTGGTTAGGTTTTAGATGTGTGGCTTTTTACCCAGTTGAACATCTTACTACTCACTAACAACTTTTAGTGTTTTTTTGACGAAGCGAGCTTTTTCTAATAATTGATCTGGATCAGAATCAATCACAGTAACATGCCCCATTTTTCGAAAAGGCTTCGTTAATTCTTTACCAT
Source organism: Saprospiraceae bacterium (assembly GCA_020627985.1). Classification (GTDB taxonomy): domain Bacteria; phylum Bacteroidota; class Bacteroidia; order Chitinophagales; family Saprospiraceae; genus JAHDCE01. The sequence continues at coordinate 26,109 of JAHDFV010000019.1, read as the reverse complement.
AAATGTGAACTTTCACTCCTTCAATAGCAGTACATTCTTCAAAGCCTTGATAATGAACTAAACCTTTATACTCAGGTTCTCCTAGCAAATTCAGCATAATAGCAGGAGAAGTCATTTTAGTGCTACCTAAAGGCATGTTATACAAGGAACGAATTAATTGTGCGTATTGAGAAGTCATACAGGCGTCTATCGAATGATGACCGCTATTATGTGGACGAGGTGCGACTTCATTAATCAATATTTCTCCCGCTGGTGTTAGAAACATTTCAACAGCTAGTAAACCACATGCACCATATGCTTCTATCGTTTGTACTGCCAGAGCTTGAGCCTCTTTCTCTTGTTGATCTGTAATTCTAGCTGGAGATAATAAATATTCTACAAGATTGGCTTCTTCACTAAATATCATTTCTACTGTTGGATAAACAGCAGTCTCTCCTTTTTCATTTCGTACAACTATAACTCCCAATTCTTTTTCAATATTCACCAAATCTTCAATGACAGATGGCGTATCCATTAACTTATGTTCTAAATCAGATTCGACTTTAATGACTGATACTCCTTTCCCATCATAACCACCCATTCTTGCTTTTTGCACAAAGGGCAATTGAATGGTCCCTTCTTCTACTTTTTCTAATATTTCTTGTTTGTTTTTAACCAATAAAAATGAAGAAGTAGGTAATTGATTTTCAATATAAAATTCTTTTTGAAGCCCTTTATCTTTAATAATGTCTAATACAACTGGTGAAGGATGAACTGTTTTTCCTTCTTGAACTAACTGATGTAAAGCCGCTGTATTTACAGATTCAATCTCTATAGTAATGATATCACAGTTTTTCCCAAATTCATATACATCTTCATATTTTGTGAAATCACCCTCTTCAAAATAAGGACAAACTTTACCCGCAGGAAAATCCTTAGATTTATCTAAAAATCGCAAGGGCACATCCCAATTTTGAGCAGCTAAAGCTGTCATTTTACCCAATTGACCACCCCCTAAAATTCCTATAGTTTTCTTAAACATTCGATTGTATTTGGCTTTCCAATACGAAGTAAGTAATTTTTGTTTCGGAAATGAAAAAACCGTCCGATCTATTTATGAAATTTATCAAATATTTATTTTTTCTAAGTACTCTTCTAGTATTCTCATCTTGTTTTACAAGTGGAAAATTTTACAAAGAAGAACCCATTCTGTATCAAAAAAAGTTTGAAACACATCACAAGATTGTACACACATCGAAAGATACTTGTAGTTTGTTTGTCGTAACAGATAGTGATGAATATGAATTATCCATTACGGCATATTCTAATGAAGACCAAAAAATAATATTAGCTGAAAAGACTAAAGTAATTGAAAATAAAGCAGATCAAACAGGAAAAATAGCATTCAAGGTAAGAGATTTAACTTACCTATTGGAAATTAGTATAAGAGATATGCAATCCAATTCGGTTTTTAGAGATCTAGTACATATAGACAAAACAGAAGATGCTCAAGGAATTTCAATTAAAGATGATGCAGGTAATGAAGTGGTTAAACCTTATGTAAATGTTTTATCTAAATTGACCTTAACTCATCCAACAGATCAAACATTGTGGGTCAAATATTTTGAACAAGAATTTAAACCTTCCGCTCCTCCTTTTTCAGACAAGGGCTATAAATTTAATCCTAAAAAGAATTTTTCTGCTGCCATTCCCATCCCCAATGGTGGCACCATCAAATTAGAAGGGGAGGGTTTGTATTTTATACAAACAGATACCAGTTTTTTTCAAGGCATTTACATTAATGTTTTTAATGATAAATATCCTAGAATTTCTTCGGCGACGGAAATGGTTAAAAGCACTCGATATATCACTAAACTTGATGAATATAAATTAATAATGAATTCTAATGATTTAAAAGATGGTATTGATGAATTTTGGTTAGGAAGAGCATCAGACAAGGAATTTGCAAAAGATCTTATTAAAGCCTATTATACCAAAGTTCAATTAGCCAATAGAGATTTTACGACCTATAAAGAAGGGTGGAAAACAGATCGTGGAATGCTTTTTATCATTTTTGGGAAACCTAAAGAAATTCAAAAAACAAAAACAGGAGAAATTTGGGGATACCCTGCTACAGATAAAAGAAATAGTGTTCGTTTCGAATTCAAGAAAAGACATGGACAAAGCCTATTGGTTCGAATGGAATACTTCAAACGACCATGGGATGTAGAAGTATATGAATGGAGAAAAGGGATTCTTAATAACTAATACATTTCTTAATGACTGAACGAATTAGAAAAAATCTAAAGAATTTCTTGCATAATAAGTTGAACTTTATTTAATTTTGTATTGTAATTGTAATATCAAGGACGTTTCGGTTATCTCTAAAGCGTTCTTTATTTTTCCGCTCGGCTTGCCGAAGTGTTGTGCTTCAACCCTTAATAATTAGGGTAAATTCCTAGTAGTCATCTTAGTATTGAACAGGAAGTGTCACTCACTTGGTAGAGAGGATTTTATCAAAAATAAAAAATGTTATGTCAAAATATAGCTATATGTCCCAAGAAGGCTACGATAAATTAGTAGCAGAATTAGACTTCTTAAAAACAAAAGGAAGAGCTGATGCAGCAGCAGCCATTGCTGAAGCAAGAGAAAAAGGAGATTTATCTGAAAATGCTGAATACGATGCTGCAAAAGATGCTCAGGGCTTATTAGAAATGAAGATCAATGAAATGGAGTTAGTCATGGCTAAAGCTAGAGTACTGGATCAAAGTGAATTAGATACATCTAGTGTTGTGGTTTTCACAACTGTAACCCTTAAAAACTTAAAAGTAAACAAGGAAATGAAATATCAATTGGTTTCGGAAACAGAAGCGAATTTGAAAGAAAAAAAGATTTCTGTTACTTCACCAATTGGTAAAGGTTTATTGGGTAAGAAAATTGGTGAAATCGCTGATATCCAAACACCTAATGGAATCATTCAATTTGAAGTATTAAATATTGAACTACTTTAAAACAAACCTTTGTATAATTAGAAAGGCGTTTCTTCAAGTGAAGAAACGCCTTTTATATTTAATACAGATTACTTTTATACTAATCCCTGATCAATCATGGCATCTGCAACTTTAACAAAACCTCCAATGTTGGCTCCTTTTACATAATCAACATATCCTTTTTTGATCGTTCCATATTCAACACAAGTGGCATGAATGTCTTTCATGATTTGATTCAAACGCCCATCAACTTCTTCTCTTGACCATTGTAACCGAAGAGAGTTTTGGCTCATTTCTAAACCTGAAGTTGCAACACCTCCAGCGTTAGATGCTTTACCTGGAGCATAAAGAATTTTTGCAGCTAAGAACACTTCAACGGCATCTGCTGTCGAAGGCATATTGGCGCCTTCGGCAACTCCTTTACAACCATTCTTTACTAGAATTTTAGCTTCGGCTTCATTCAATTCATTTTGAGTAGCTGAAGGGAATGCTAAATCACATTTTATTCCCCAAGGACGCTTACCTTCATGATATTCACATTTGAATTCTTTTGCATATTCAGAAATCCTTCCTCTACGATTATTTTTCAAATCCATAATCCAAGCTAACTTCTTAGCTGTGATTCCTTTTTTATCATAAATAAAGCCTTTAGAATCTGACATGGTTACCACTTTTGCTCCTTTTTGGATTAAAAGTTCTGCAGTATACTGTGCAACATTACCTGAACCAGAAATCAAACATACTTTTTTATTAAAGTTTTGTTTCTTTCTTTTTAGCATTTCTTCCATAAAGTAAACACAACCATACCCTGTTGCTTCTGGACGAATTCTACTTCCTCCAAAGTTAAATCCTTTACCCGTTAACACTCCAGTAAATTCATTACGCAAACGCTTATACTGCCCAAACATATAGCCCACTTCTCTTCCTCCAACTCCAATATCACCAGCAGGAACATCTAAATTAGCACCAATATGTCTAGAAAGTTCAGTCATGAAGCTTTGACAAAAGCGCATCACTTCGTTATCTGACTTTCCTTTAGGATCAAAATCAGATCCTCCTTTACCTCCACCCATAGGTAGTGTTGTTAAAGAGTTTTTGAATACTTGCTCAAAAGCTAAGAATTTCAAAATACCTAAGTTTACACTTGGGTGAAAACGCAATCCTCCCTTATAAGGTCCTATTGCAGAATTCATTTGAATTCTAAAACCACGGTTAACTTGAAAATCGCCTTTATCGTCAATCCAAGGAACTCTAAAGAGGACTACTCTTTCAGGTTCAACCATACGTTCTAATATTTTATGTTCGATATATTTAGGATTTTCATGTATGAAATCCCAAACAGAATGAACAACCTCATCCACAGCTTGGATGAATTCTTTTTGGTGACCATCTCGCTTTTTTACATAACGCATAAATGCTTCTGGCGACGCCATATACCTTGCTTTATTGCTTGGCATAATCTTAGATTTTAGTTAGTTTAATGATTCAAATAAAAGATCAAATTTATCAGAATCTTTTAATCGAAGACAAAGGTAAAAGAAGCAAATAGACTTTATAGATTTTTTCAACTTTTTAATGCAAAAATTAGTATTCTCCTTGTTCATTATAATGAATAATTTCAATTATCTTGGTCAACCTAAAAATAGATAAACAATGATTAAAAGAATCGTAAAACTAACTTTCAAATTAGAAAATGTTGATACGTTCAAAGAAATATTCAGAGAAAGTAGATATAAAATTGTACAAAGCAAAGGCTGCCACTCAGTAGAATTATTACAGGCTACGAAACAACCTCATATCTTTTTTACTTATAGTATTTGGGATAGCGAAGAGGATTTAAATGCTTATAGGCATTCGATTTTATTTCAAGAAACATGGACTAAAACAAAAGTTCTTTTTTCTGACAAACCTCAGGCATGGTCTGTTAATAGTTTAGAAAGAGTAATGGGTTAATGAGTTATCAATTAATCATAGAAGATTTAATTAAAGAATTTGAATTAAATAAAAATGATGATCAGGCAAAAATCATGTCTGCTTACATGAAAAATAAATTCAAATTCTATGGCATTAAATCTCCTGAACGAAAAGAAATATCTAAATCGTTTATTAAAATTTTAGCAAATGATTATGGTGAAAGTTACAATGAGATTACTAGAATATTATGGTTAGAAAATAAAAGAGAATTACATTACGTTGCAATGGATTTTTTGTTGAAAACGAAAAAGTATTGGGGTATAAATAGCATTAATTTATTTGAATTTATAATAATTAATAAATCGTGGTGGGATACCGTTGATTTTATTGCAACGAATTTAGTCGGAAATTATATATTGAAATTTCATCCTGATAATTATCATTTAATGAGGGATTGGAATAAAAATAGAAACATGTGGATTATTCGAGTTTCTATTTTATTTCAATTAAAATTTAAAGAAAAAACGAATTGGAATCTTTTACAAGAAAATATATTAAATCATAATGATTCAACAGAATTCTTCATCCGAAAAGCAATGGGTTGGGCGTTAAGAGAATATAGTAAAAAAGAAAGCAATCAAGTTATTACCTTCATAGAGAAAAACCCCGATTTATCAGGTTTAACACGTAGAGAAGCTTTAAAATGGATCAACAAAAATTAAAATAATAATGAAGAAATTAATTCTATTTTTAGGAATCATAGCTCTAATAAACTGTTGGAGTTGCACTCTAGATTCAAGTAGAAAAACTAAAGTAGAAAGCGAAATTACAAAACCTAAAAACATTTCTTTCTCTTCAAAAAAAATTAAAGGAATAGATGAAATGGGAGGACCGAAAAGTAAAATTTTCGTCCATTTAGATGACAATAAACATTTAATCGATGTTGAATCAATCCCTAGTTTAAAAGAAATGATGTCTCCTTCAAAAGAAATGAAAAATAGTTTATCAAGCACTGGTGGATGGTGGGCAGGATTTGGCGCAAACTATGCTGCTTTTTTAGAGGGCGATAAAATAATAATTAAAAAAGAAATTGTAGAAGAAATTCCTGAAGCAATTTTAAATAAAAACCCTGAATTATTAAAACCACAAGTAACGATTATAAAAGAAATCAAATATTGAAGTGATTAAAAAACAGATAAATTTATTTTATAATTTAAATAACTCTTGGAATAACAATCTGATTTTTTCTCCTGTTTTATTGGCAACATCTAAAACCTCTTCTATTGTTGTTTTAGCTCCATCTTTAAATGGATTGTTAGTACAAACAGATAAACAAAGAACGGGCATTTTACATTGCGCCGCAACAATCACTTCAGGCACAGTAGACATCCCTACTACATCGCCACCAATGATTCTTAAATAATTATATTCCGCAGGTGTTTCTAAACTAGGTCCCTGCAAACCAACATAAACTCCTTGTCGACTAGAAATACCTAACTTTTGAGCTAAAGAAAATGATTGATGTAATAAACCATCATTATACACTTCATTTAAAGCAGGAAAACGTAAACCTAAACGATCGTCATTTAAACCTCTAAGTGGGTTTTCTGGAAAGAGATTAATATGATCCTTGATAAAAACAAGATCTCCTGCTTCTAATGCTGGGTTTAATGATCCTGAAGCATTTGTAATAATCAAATTTTTCACACCTATAGCATGTAATACACGAATAGGAAAAGTAACTTCTGTCATACTATATCCTTCATAATAATGAAACCTACCTTTTAGAATAAGTACTTTTTTCTGATGAATCTTTCCAAAAATCATTTTTCCTTGATGACCTTCAACTGTTGGTTCTGGAAAATGAGGAATCTCAGAATAAGATATTTCTATTGGATCTGTAACATCATCTGCTAAGCCACTTAGTCCTGTTCCCGCAATAATGGCATAATCAATAGATGATGGCAAATATTCTTTTAGAAAATTTTGAGCAGAAATAACCTTATCGTACAATTCCATACCCACAAGTAAATAAATAATTAAGAGAATGAATAATTATGATTATAATAAGGTCGCAATTTTACAAACAAAGCAATCAACTTCACACATAGAATATTAAAAATTGTACCTTTGTGCAAAATAGATTAAGACTTAATGAAAAGTGAATTAACTGAAGAAGGTGAATACAAATATTTAGAAGTAGGTCCAGATGATGGAGAAGTCATCGTTTTACTTCATGGTTTATTTGGCGCTCTTAGTAATTTTGAAGGAATTACAAGTCATTTCCAAAAAGATTACAAGGTCGTTGTACCCATCTTACCTATGTTTGAATTACCCATTAAAGAAGTATCAGTAAGTGCTTTAGTCGAGCATGTAAAAAAATTCATAGCATATAAAGGCTATGAAAAAGTAAATGTACTAGGTAATTCTTTAGGGGGGCATGTAGCATTATTGTATGTTTTGGATAATCCAGAAAAAATAAATTCAGTAATACTTACAGGTAGCTCAGGTTTATTTGAAAGTGCTTTTGGAACTGGATTTCCTCAAAGAGGAAATTACGAATTCATTAAAAAGAAAACAGAAGATACGTTCTATAGCCCTGAAGTAGCAACCAAAGAATTAATTGATGAAGTTTTTGACACGATAAGTGATAGAAATAAAGCAATCCGTGTTGTAAAAACAGCAAAATCAGCTGTTCGTCATAATTTAGGGGATAAATTACATCAAATTACAGCTCCTACTCTTTTAATTTGGGGCAAAAATGATAAAGTTACTCCTCCAATTGTAGGAGAAAGATTCCACGAATTAATCAATAATTCTGAAATGCATTGGGTAGATAAATGTGGTCATGCACCAATGATGGAACATCCTAAAACGTTTAATTCCATATTAGAAACTTTTTTAAAAAGGTTATCTTCTGAAAACTAATCTTTTTTATCTAATAATAAATTAAGGTTAATAATTGCAAATCTCTCTTTGGTCTATAAGTACCAAAGAGAGATTTGTTGTATATTTAAAATTATTATCAATATTATTTTTTTGGAGAATAAATGAATAGAAGGGAAGTAGATATCATTGTAATTTCTGATACACACCTCGGTACTTTTGGAGCAAGCGCCAAAGAGTTACTAAACTATTTAAGAAGTGTTCAACCTAAACTAATTATTCTTAATGGAGATATTATTGATATTTGGCAATTTAATAAATATTATTTTCCAGACGAACATACTTTAGTTTTAAAAGAATTAATGCATTTCGCCAACAATGGAGTACCTACTTATCACACTACAGGCAATCATGATGATCTTTTGCGTCATTATACCGAATTTTCTTTTGCAAATATTCACCTTGTAGATAGTCTCGTTTTAGAAGTTGATGGAAAAACAGCCTGGGTATTTCATGGAGATGCCTTTGATCATTCTGTAGGAGGATTTGCTAAATCCATTGCTCAATTTGCAGGTAGATTATATGATTATTCCATTTTCTTGAATCGACAATTGAATAAATTACTTCGCAAAATGGGATTAAAACCTATTTTTATTTCTAAAAAATTAAAAGATAGTGTAAAAAGTGCCGTTAAAAAAATGGATGACTTTGAACAAAAAGGAATTGATATCGGAATTGAAAAAGGCTACGATTATGTTATTTGTGGTCATGTCCATAGACCTACTATAAAAAAGCATTCAAACGATAATGGTAGTACTATATATTTAAATTCAGGTGATTGGCTAGAAAATCTAACTGGACTTGAATATAATGATGGGAAATGGGTCCTTTATAAATATAAAGAAGAAGATTATCCAGAAAAATTAGATATTACAGTAGAAGATATGACGTCTGAAGAATTAGCAGATCGAACTTTAAATCCTACAGTCAAAGTAATAATAGAAAATGGGAAAGTCATTCAAACAAAAACAATCGTAAATATTAAATCTAAAATGGCTTAAGGTAAAAATACCGTGTCTTTTATCATTGCCATTTCAGAAATAGGAAATAGAATACTTGTTGTAATAATAAGAGATAAAAATAATAAAAGAAGTACCACCCAAAACGCTCTGTTTTTGAAACTATTTCTTTTCTTCTCTGCAAGAATATAGGTTAAATATGCTCCAAGTATAGTGTTAGTAAAAAGTAATGCGTACATCTGATTTCTCTGTATAAGATATTTAGTATTTAGTTCTCTTTTATTTAGACGAATAATAAATTAAATTAGTTGCATGAAGCTCAATAAAAATTACAATTAATTATAATTTTTAACATATATAACTATTGCAAAAAACCATATGTTATAATATATAATATGTAAAGTGCTATTTTTTCTTGAATTGTTGGAAGTTTGTGGCAATTCCTAAATGATGAACTGTTCCTCCTACATGATAAAAAGCTATGCCATAATCAAAACTAAATTTCTTAATGTTAAACCCAGTCCCAGCAGAAAACCCAGCCAAACTTCTTAAATTATCTTGATTAAGCTCTGCTCTTCTTAAATGATTGTATCCAATTCTAACTTTAAAATTTTCTTTTTTACCAAAAAGGAATTCACCTCCAAAAACAATATGCCTAAAGAAATTATCAAAAAGCAATAATGCTTTAGAATCTTCTTTAGGATCTTCACCAAAAAGTAATGTATCATCAACCTCATTAGGATCATCATATAAGATATTCCATCTTTGGAGGTTCGTACCTAAAACAGAAATTCTGAACGGTAAATATTTTAATTTCTTAGAAAATCCTGCTTGGATTTCAAACGGAATTGGCTCTTTGGTTCCATCATAAGATGTCAATTGTAAACCAGCATTTTTAAATACAATACTAGCAGTAACTTGTCGAGCAGTATCTACATACATCCCAGCAAAATCCAATGCCATTCCAAAAGAATTAAACCCTTCTAATTGAGAAGTAATAATTTTTAAATTCGCACCACCAGATAACTTTTCTGAAAACTGTTTTCCTGCACCAAAAGTTATCGCATATTCAGACGACTTAAAAGTGCCAACATCATTCGCAAAAACATCTCTACCATCAAATTTACCATAAGTAATATATTGGATACCTCCATGCAGCATGATATCCTTCTGTTCTAAATGATGACCATATCCTGCATAACCATGTAGAATTCCTGTTCCACTAAAATAAAACTCAGTACTAAAACTTAATTGTTGATGCATTAATCGATTTAATGCTGCTGGATTAGAGTAAGCTAAAGAAACATCTCGATCAGCCCCTGTAATATAACTACCTCCCAAAGCCGTAACTCTAGGCGATTGAGCCAAATTCAAAAACTCATAAACATTATTACCGCCTATTTGGGCAAAAAGAAAGCTACTAATACCAAGTAAAAAGAAAAGTAATGTATATTTCATCTCGTTTTTTCTAATCTAAATTAATCTTCTATCCCCTCTTTTTTCCAAATCGTTTCACAGCGACCCTTCAAACAATTCATTTTACGAATTAATTCTCCATTTTCGTCAAATTTGAGGACTTCTCCATTTTCTTTACCATCTTTATTTGTCCCCTCCCATGCTTTTTTACCATTTTCATGAAATTCAACAAAATGACCATTTTCATTATTGTCAGAAAATTGAATTTCACCTTTTAATGCACCCGATTCATAAAACTCTTTAAAAGTACCAGTAATAATACCGTTTACATGCTGATATTCTTGACTAACTTTTCCATTAGCATGAAATTCTTTATGAATACCTTCCAAAACACCATTTTTAATTTTAGATAGCGTGATTGTATCACCTTTTTCATTAAAATAAACACGATAGCCTTGCATAGTATCATTATTAAAATGGACTTGTTCGGCTGGTGTTTCACCATCATCATGGTATCGGGTATAAAGCCCTTCTTTTGCTAAATTTTTTGTATTCCGAGTGTATTCCTCGATTAATTTCTCATTTTCGTCAAAAACTTGATGTAATTCGGTATCACTTCCGCAACTTAGCGCCACCAAGAAAATGAAGAAGAAAAAACAAGAATAACTGACTTTCATTGAGTAAGGAGTTTGAACAGTGAATAATTGGTTTATTTTTGTGCAAGTTAAAAGATATTCTTCTTTAAAAACATATTAGAAAACACTATTATTTCCAAAATGGAAAATTTAAGAAAAGAAATAGAAGCTGCCTGGGATAACAGAGATCTGTTAAAAGATGAAAGTTATCAAAAAGCAGTAAGATCAGTAATCGATTTATTAGATCAAGGAAAAGTAAGAGTTGCTGAGCCAACAAATGAAGGTTGGAAAGCAAATGAATGGATTAAAAAAGCTGTAGTGCTTTATTTTCCTATTCAACAAATGAAAACAATTGAAGTAGGCCCATTTGAATTCCATGATAAAATTCCTTTAAAGAAAAACTACAAGGAAATGGGAGTTAGAGTGGTCCCTCATGCCATAGCAAGACATGGTTCTTTTCTAGAACCTGGAGTTATCATGATGCCGAGTTATGTAAATATTGGCGCTCATGTGGGATCAGGAACCATGGTTGATACTTGGGCAACTGTTGGATCTTGTGCTCAAATAGGTAAGAATGTGCATTTAAGTGGAGGAGTTGGAATTGGTGGAGTATTAGAACCTTTACAAGCAACACCAACTATCATTGAAGATGACTGTTTCATTGGTTCTAGATGTATCATTGTTGAAGGAGCCATTATTGAAAAAGAATCTGTATTAGGAGCAAATGTCGTAATTACAAAATCTACGAGAATCATAGATGTGACAGGAAACGAACCCATAACATATAAAGGTAGAGTACCTAGCCGCTCTGTTGTAATTCCAGGTACTTATACCAAACAATTCCCAGCTGGAGAATACCAAGTATCTTGTGCTTTGATCATAGGAAAAAGAAAAGAAAGTACAGATAAAAAAGTATCCTTGAATGAAGCATTAAGAGATCATTCAGTTGCTGTATAATTTTTGAAACAATCAACATTAAAGAGTTGACATGAATATATTAGAAATAAACAACGTCCATAAGCAATATGCCAATCATAAAGCTGTAAATGGTGTTACTTTTTCAGTTCCTGAAGGCTGTATTTTTGGCTTGTTAGGTCCCAATGGTGCTGGTAAAACATCATTAATACGAATCATCACTGGCATCACTAAAGCAGATCAGGGAGATGTTATTTTAGATGGCGGCAAGCTAGATGCACGCCATCCTTCTAAAATTGGATATATGCCTGAAGAAAGAGGTTTATACAAAAAAATGAAAGTGGCTGAACATCTAATGTATCTAGCTCGCTTAAAAGGAATGTCTAAACCTGATGCTTCTAATGCCATTAATCATTGGATGGAAAAATTCGATATTAATACTTGGAGAAATAAAAAGGTTGAAGAACTTTCTAAGGGAATGCAACAGAAGATTCAATTCATTTCAACCGTCATACACCAACCAAGAGTATTAATTTTAGATGAACCTTTCTCTGGCTTAGATCCGATCAATGCCAACTTGATGAAGGATGAAATCTATGAATTAAAATCGAAAGGAACCAGCATCATCTTATCAACACATCGTATGGAACAAGTTGAAGAAATTTGTGAATACATGGTACTTATTAATCAAGGCGAAAATGTTTTAGATGGATCTGTAACTGAAGTAAAAAATAGATTCAAAGAGAATTTATTTAAAATAAAATATAAAGGAGACTTACCTGATTCATTACCTAATAATATAAAAGAAATCAGTCGTAAATCTGGCGAAATTGTAATACAAGTTCAAGACGAAAAAGATTCAAATAGTTATTTGGATAGTTTAATTAGAAAAGGGATTTACATCCAATTATTTGAAGAAATTTTACCATCGGTTAATGAAATTTTCATTAATGTAGTGGGAGAAACTAAAGCAGCAGTATAATGGAAAAATTGTGGCTCATAATAAAAAGAGAATACCTATCTAGGGTAGTTAAAAAATCATTTATTCTAACAACATTATTGACACCATTAGCTATCGTTTTATTTATGGTAGTTGCAGGTTTCATCATGAATTATGATGGGGCAGAACAAAGAAATGTTGCTGTAATAGATACAACTGGTATTTTAGGTACAGATTCTTTAGGTTTAAAGAATAACAAAGGACTCAATTTTGAAAAAGTTTCTGGTAGCGTAGACGATTATAAAACCAGTGAAAAATACGATGCCATTCTTGAGTTACCTCCTATAAAAGACTTAATGAGTAAAGAATACGAAGTCAAGTATTACTCTTCAGAAGGTATTTTAGGTACAGGTGTTATTGAAAGAATCGAAGGAGATATTGAAAAAAACATCTACAACTATAAATCAAAAGTTTTTGGCTTTAATAAAGACAGTTTAAACAGTCTTAAAACAAGTGTAGGTCTAGAAAGAGAAACACTCAAAGAAGGAGATGAAAAAGTAAGTTCTACTGCAAGTATTATCGCTACGGGTATTGGTGGTGCTATGGGGTTCATCATGTATTTTGCGGTATTCATGTATGGTATGATGGTGATGAAGAGTGTTACAGAAGAAAAAACCAATCGGATTGTAGAAATTATGGTTTCATCAGTCAAACCATTTTACCTGATGATGGGTAAAATTTTAGGCGTAGGTTTAGTCGGTTTAACTCAAGTAGCTATTTGGGGAATACTCATACCCATTATAGGAACAATTGCTATGTATACATTTGGAATGGATGCACAAGAAATCCAAGAATCACAAAACCAAATGTCGGGCATGGAAGTAGATGCTAAAGAGATCGAATCTAAAATGATTCAAGTAATGGCAGAAATCAAAAGCCAAAATTGGTTATTGATTATTCCATTATTTATAGTGTATTTCTTAGGAGGATATATGATGTATTCATCATTATTTGCAGCAGTTGGTTCTGCTATGGGAGATGATGCTAGTGAAAATTCATCATTAACACTGCCTATTTCTTTACCTGTAATCATTGCATTTTATATCATGTTTGCTGTGGTACAAAATCCGAATAGTTCTTTAGCAACCTGGTCTTCAATGGTACCCTTCTTTTCACCTATTGTCATGCCAGCTCGTTTAGCCTTTGGACCACCTTGGTGGGAAATAGCTTTATCAGTTGCGATTTTAATTGCCTCAGTAATTTTCTTCATCTGGCTTTCAGGTAGAATTTATAGAGTAGGAATCCTAATGTATGGTAAAAAGGTTACCTTTAAAGAATTAGGAAAATGGCTTTTTTATAAAGAATAAAACCTAATTTTCCATACGGGGTGGTTAATCTATAATTATTTAAATGACAACATTACAAACTATACTTGCTGTTTTACCAGGTATCGCAATTTGTTTTTGGATATTTTATAGAGATCGGCATGAACGAGAACCCATTTATTTATTAATTCTATGTTTTATAGCAGGAGTGGCAAGTACCTTTCCTGCTATATTACTAGAAGAAGGATGGGCACTTTTAGGCGTTGTAGAATCCGAAAATATATTTCAAACATTTGTCCTCTCATTTGGAGCAATAGCTTTTTCAGAAGAATTAGTCAAATTCTTATGTGTCATGCTTGTTGCATACCCTTGGAAACCTTTTAATGAACCCATGGATGGTATTGTATATAGTGTAATGGTTTCAATGGGATTCGCCACTTTAGAAAATATACTGTATTCTAATCTATATGGTATGGAAACTGTTTTATTAAGAGCCTTTACAGCTGTTCCTGCTCATGCCGCTTTTGGCATTGTCATGGGCTATCATGTTGGTAGAGCAAAATTCAAATTAGGCAATACTTATTTTCAACTATTTTTAGGTTTAGCAACCGCAGTTTTTTTTCATGGTGCCTATGATTTCTTTTTATTACAACAAAATTATCCAGAGCTATCATTGCTTGCTATGGTAATTTTAGTGGTCTGTATTTTCTATACCAGGAATTTGGTTAAATTACATAATGAGAATTCGCCTTTCAATGAAGCCAATAAAATATTGCCTCCTCCTGAAAAAGAAATTCCCATTGGATTTAATTCAAATACCATTGTTGATGATGTAACTCCTAGTAAAAATTGGGATGATATTTTAGATGAATAAAATGTTCATTTTAATCAAGCCTTAAATAACTGTTACTTATCTGATAAAATAAAGATGCTTTTCACTTAAAAGCGTACCTTTGCGGCGATTGAATTGATCAACAAAATTGCCAAATTAAAATGAAAATCAAATCAGCGCTTATTTCTGTTTTCCACAAAGATGGAATTGATGTAATTGCCAAAAAATTACATCAGCTAGATATTCAAATTATTTCAACAGGAGGAACACAACGATATATAGAATCTTTAGGAATCCCTGTTACTCCCGTTGAAACACTTACAGAATATCCTTCAATTTTAGATGGTCGTGTTAAAACATTACACCCAATGGTTTTTGGTGGAATATTAGCTAGAAGAGAAGAAGGTCATTTAGCTGAGTTGACTCAATTTAAAATTCCTGAGATAGATTTAGTCATTGTAGATTTATATCCTTTCGAAAAAACAGTAGCTACAACTTCTGATGAAGCAACCATTATTGAAAAAATCGATATCGGAGGCATTTCATTAATCAGAGCTGCCGCTAAAAATTTTAAAGATATTGTAATTGTTCCTTCTATGAACGAATATGATTTTCTTTTAAAATTATTAGAAGAAAAAGAAGGAAAAACAGATTTAGAAGATCGAAAATGGTTAGCAAGAAAAGCATTCTCTATTACATCTAATTACGATGTAGCTATTCATAATTATTTTAATAGAGATATAGGAGAAATTGCATTTAAACAGAGTTACGATAAAGGGCAAGTTTTACGATATGGAGAAAATCCGCATCAAACAGCTACCTTTTATGGCAACATAAATGACATGTTTGAACAACTGCATGGAAAAGCATTATCTTATAATAATTTAGTGGATGTAGATGCTGGGGTCAGTTTTATGCGAGAGTTCAAAGATGATAATCCAACATTTATAGTCATTAAACATACCAATGCTTGTGGAGTGGCTACAAGAGAAAATATTTTCGATGCTTGGAAAGCTGCTTTAGCTTGTGATGATATTTCTGCTTTTGGAGGAATTTTAGTTAGTAATCGAAAAATTGATTTAAAAACAGCAACGGATATTAATAAGCGATTTTACGAAATATTAATCGCTCCCGATTTTGATGAAGATGCATTAACTGAACTAAAATCAAAGAAAACAAGGCGTTTATTAAAAATAAATGACTTCTCCGTGCAACCAAAGAGCTACCGAAGTTTACTAAATGGAGTAATAGAGCAAGATACCGATTTGAAAATGGAGACAAGATCAGAATTCGAACAGGTAACGAAAGCGGCACCATTGGCAAATGTGTTAGATGATTTGGAATATGCGAACAAATGCGTAAAACATGTAAAATCAAATACAATCGTTTTAATTAAAAACCTACAAATGATTGGTATGGGTTGTGGACAAACATCTAGAATTGATGCTTGTAGACAAGCCATTGAAAAAGCAAAACAATTTGGATTTGATTTAAAAGGAGCTGTTTTAGCATCCGATGCATTTTTTCCTTTTCCAGATTGTGTTGAATTAGCACATAAAGAAGGGATTGTTGCTGTTATACAACCAGGAGGATCAAAAAATGATGGTCTAAGTATAGATTATTGTAATGAAAATGATTTGGCAATGGTTACAACAGGTATTCGACATTTTAGACATTAAAATCAAGTGTTGAATTTAGCCATTGATATAGGAAATACAAGAATGAAGCTAGGGCTTTTCGAAGGAGAAAAGCTTATAGATGATGATAATCTTAAAGCATCGGATTTAGAAGGGGTAAAAAGATTTGTAGAAAGTAAAAAAATTAAAAATGCTATTCTATCTTCTACTGCTATTGTACCAAATGAATTAGAATCGTTTTTTAAAGATAATTACAATTATATCCGTCTATCAGACAAAACACCTATACCAATGGAGAGTACATATACCACTCCAGAAACGTTAGGTAGAGACAGGATCGCAGGAGTAATTGGAGCATCTGTCCTTTTTCCAGGACACGGATGTTTAGTCATTGATGCAGGAACTTGTATAACATACGATCTCATTAATGCTAAAAACGTATATTTGGGCGGCAATATCGCTCCAGGTATAAGTTTAAGATTAAGAGCAATGGATGAATTTACATCTGCGTTGCCCTTAGTTTCCAAAAAATTGCCTGATACCGATCGAGGATATAGCACAGAAACAGCAATGAGATCTGGTGCCGTTTGGGGTACAACCCAAGAAGCATTGGGTTTTATTAGAAGGTTTAATAATCAAACAGAAGATCTAAAAGTAATCCTAACAGGAGGAGATGCAGATTTGCTAGATAATTTAATTGGACACTATAGTTTCGCCTCATTTAATATTAATAGGATTAATAAAAATATTAAAATATAATGTTGCATAATTTGAGAGCAGTTTGTTTTACAGTGATAATGTTGTTTGCAACCATTTCCCTTTTTGCTCAGCCTAAGGAAAATGATCCATATACCATTTTAGGTTTCGGAAACATTAATAATTTAAATTTTGCAGGTACAAGCGCAATGCCTGGTTTATCAGCGACTTATTCTGATGCTTTTCATATGAATATTCAAAATCCTGCTACAAGTAGTTTTTTAACGCAAGCAGCTTTTGAAGTGGGTACATTTTACCAATATAAAAATATGAAAACCCCTACTCAATCTGATAGAGTAAATACAGGAAATCTTTCCTATTTAGCTTTAGGATTACCTTTAATTAATCAATTAAACCAGTCTGTTTCTAGAAAGAAAAAACCATTCTCTTTAGGTATGACTTTTAGTTTAACTCCATATTCAAGTGTGGGATATGATTTAGAACGTACATACTTTGTTGAAGATGTTGGAGAAGTTCAAAGTACTTTTGAAGGAAATGGTGGAACCTATAAATTTCTTTGGGGCAATTCTATAAAATATAAGGGTATTTCAGTAGGAGCTAATATTGGATATTTATTTGGTAAACAAACCCAAGAAGAATGGGATTATTTCCTAGATTTCAATGATGAATACAGAAATTTCTCATATGATCAAATTAGAATGGGTGGCTTCATATGGAGTTTAGGAGCCTTGTATGAATATGTGCTTCCTCAAGAAGTAGAATTAGATGCGAATGGAAAAAAGATAGCTAAACAAAGGACTCGTATCTCAATTGGAGCTTATGGAAATTCTAATCATAAGATCAATACAACATCTGAAAGAATTCAACTTAGACGCCAAACCGTAAGTTTGTCTCTTGTTGATGTAGATACCGTTTTTATACAAGACGCTGAAAAAGGTAAAATCACCTTACCAGGTGAATTTGGGGTGGGTATTATGATGAGTAGAGATGCTAATTGGAAAATAGGAATTGACTATTCTTTTTCTAGTTGGGATGCTTATGAAAATGAAATTAATCCAGCAACCTTATTAAATTCTTATAAAATAGCATTTGGAGCAGAATATGTGCCCAAGCACAATGCCCCTTTTAGTGATTATAGAAAAAGAATATTATACCGAATAGGAGGATATTACAAAACAGATCCAAGAACCATAGACGATAAACAAATTACGCAATCAGCCGTTACTTTTGGTGTAGGTTTACCTTTACAACCCGATAAGGACAATAGGAAATTCATTTCCTTCGTTAATTTATCGGCAGAAGTTGGCCAATATGGCAACCCTGATTTTTTGAAAGAAACTTATTTTAAACTCAATGTAGGTTTTACTCTTAATGATAACCTATGGTTCTTTAAACGTAAATACAATTAATATGAAGCTGAGAACAGTTTACACTTCTCTACTTACTCTTTCTACTTTTCTATTTGTTAGTTCTACCCTTACAGGTCAATGTAAAGATTGGACAGATGCATCTAATAAGGATGACTTAGAAAACAAACACATGTTTTACAGAGATGCTGTAAAACAAAAAGATTTTGCAAAAGCTTACCCACTTTGGAAAGAAGTCTATGAAATAGCTCCTGCTGCAGATGGTAAAAGAGCATCTCATTATAGCGATGGACGTGAAATCATTAAAAATTTATATGCTGCTGAAACGGATGCTTCTAAGCAAGAAGGGATGTTGAAAACATTCTTGAAATTATATGATGAAGAATACGTTTGCTATCCAAAAGATAAAAAAGGGAAAGATAAAAAAGGATATCTTCTTGAAAATAAAGTGTATGAATTATACTATACCTTTAATCATGATAGAGATGTAATTCTAGAATCATTATTAGAGGCCGCAGAATTAAATGGACAAGATTTAGGCTATAGTGTTATTTATCCATATGCTGATATTACAGTTAATAAATTCAACGCTAAGAAGATCTCTGCTGATGAAGCTCGTGAAGTTTATACTAAAATTAACTCAATCTGTGATCATCAAATAAAGTCTAATGAAAAATTTGGACCGTACTATAAGCAACAAAAAGATGCTGTCGCTCCTTTGTTTGAATCAATAGGAAATGATATTTTTGGTTGCGATTATCATGTAAAAAAATTAAGACCTGAGTATGATGCTAATCCTAATGATAAAGCAAATTATACTAGAATTTATGAATTATTAGATGGCTATGGTTGTACAGCATCAGAACCTTTAATGAACGAAATCTACAATAAAATGCAGAAAGAACGTTCTGCAAAATTAGCCGCGAAGCAAGCCGCTAGAGACAAAGATATCGCAAATCAAAAGGCAGAATGGGCAGCTAATAATCCTGCGATCCAAGCTCAAAAAGCTTATAAAGCTGGTGATTTTAGTACTGCTGTTGCTAAATATCAAGAAGCAATTAATCAGGAAACAGATCCTACTCGAAAAGCAGATTACCATTATTACCTTGCAGTAACATATGGCCGTAAATTAAAAGAATACGGTAAAGCAAAATCTAATGCTTTAAAGGCAGCATCCTTAAATCCAAGCAATGGAAAACCTTATATTCTTTTAGGTGATTTGTACGCTAAAAGCGCAAGAAGTTGCGGTAAGAATGGATTCGAACAAAGAATGGTCATTCTAGCTGCTGTTGCTAAATGGAGAAAAGCTAAAGCAGTAGATTCTGATCCAGAAGTACAAGCAAATGCAAATAAAAACATTACAGCATATGCAGGTCAATTACCTGAAAAAGAAGACGTATTTATGAATGGTCATAAACCAGGTGGTACTTTTAGAGTAGGTTGTTGGATTGGAGAAACAGTAACAATCAAAACGAAATAAAATTTATTTTCATAAATAAGAAAAGGAGTTATATATAAAATATAACTCCTTTTTTTATGGTAATAACTGAGGCAATAGAAATTAGAAATTTAAATTCTCACCATTAATTGAATATACATACACGAGTAATAACATAAACATAATGAAAGCTGTAATTGCTCCAATCACTAAATATCCTTTTTTACCTGGTTCGTAATGTTCCATTGTATTTAATTTTAATTTATGCAAATGTAAGAAGGTTATGACTAATTCGCTAGAGAACGACTAAAATTTCTTAGATAAAAAGAAATATATGAAGCAAACTCATTAAAACCATTCCCTTTTTTAATTTATTCCATGTAAATTCACAGTTCTAAATACCTACAATTTGCCTTGGACAACCGAACAAATATTAGCATTTGCACCTGATACAGATACTGCCAAAAAAGCACAAAACTTAGCATTGCCTCAAAAATGGATTTCTGTAGAAACGAATGGGGATGCAATTTGGGGACGTTGTAGAGGTAGTGGTTCGAAACATTACCAAACTATTGTAGATTTAAAAGAGCCTGCCTTTAAATGTAATTGCCCGAGTCGGAAAATTCCTTGTAAACATTCAATTGGTTTATTTTTATATGCTTCTTCTTTTCAAGAAGATTTATATGAAAAAACAAAGCCACCCAAATCTATAAATGATTGGTTAACTCAAAGAATTGCTAAAACGAGTAAAACAGAAAAACAAAAAACTCCTCAAGAAATACAAAAAGCAGAAGCTCGAAAAGAGAAAGCTGCCCAAGATAGAATGTTACTCATGAAACAAGGAATGAGAGATCTTGAAAACTGGTTAACGGATATTATTCGTACAGGTATGGCAGCAGTAGATGGTTCAAGTAATGAAATGGTTTCAACAGCTCTTTACACAAAAAATAGATCTGCTGAATTATGGAGAAATATTTCCATGCGAATGGTCGATTCTAAATTACCTGGCATGGGACGACGAATTAGAGAGATGTCATTAATTCATGGCTCGGGAAAGAATTGGCCCGATAAACTCTTAAATGAATTATCAGATTTATATTTATTTACCAAAAGTTTCGAAAAACTAGAACAATTACCTGATTTATTACAAAAAGAAATATTAAGAATCGTTGGTGTAGTTACTAAAAAAGAGGACGTTCTTAAACAACAAGGAATTGAAGATCAATGGCAAGTCATTGGACAATTTATTGGAACCAATATAGATAATGCTACTGTCAGAAGAACATGGTTTTTAGGAGAAAAAAGTAAAAGATTTGCTTTGATTTTAGAATATGATTATAACCATCTAGGATTTCCAATCCAATGGTCAACAGGTAGAATTTTTCAAGGAGAAATGTTTTTTTATCCTTCGATCTCTCCATTAAGGGCTATTATGAGAACCCCTTCTATTCTAGAAAGAGAAGTAGAACAATGGAATGGTTATCACACTATTTCTGATGCAATAAAAAGTTATTCAAAAGTAACTGGAGATAACCCTTGGATCATGGATTATCCTTTTACTTTAAATAATGTTATACCTCATATTGATAATAATATATTAATTCTTTTAGATCATAAGGGAGAAGGAATTCCTGTATTAAATAAAGAATTAAGCATTTGGAAAATTATGGCACTAAGCGGAGGAAAACCAATTGATATTTTTGGAGAATGGACAGGTAAAGAATTAAACCCTATTGCAATAATTGCCAACAAAAGATACATAGCGCTTTAGTATGAAGATTAATAAAGAAATAGTCAGAATTGCTTTAGTCGGAACACAACGATCTAATTTATCTCTTGAATTAATTCAATCCTTCAAAGATTTAGGAATACAGCAAAAAAATAAAGAAGAATCCATTTTAACCATTGCTGCAATATCAGCGAAAATGCAGAAACTAGCTTTTTCGCCTATTAAAATAAATCACAAACCCTCTTCCAAAATCTGGCAAGAAACTGATCTTGTTTGTAATAAAGAAAGTATTAAACATTTATATATGATTATGGACGGTGCTTTCGAAAATGCACTACCAGAATATTTAAACATATTAGCTTCCCAAAAAAAATGTTTACCGCCAGAAATATTGCCTAATCTTTTAGAACGATCTGTTACAAATCCAGATTTATGGGGTCAATTAAAAAATAATATTGGACAAAGGGGATTATGGTTAATCCAACAGAATCCAAATTGGAAACAATTGACTAAACTTAAAATCTTAAACGAATGGGATGAAGCCTTAAATGATGAACGATTAATTATTTTAGAGCACCTTTTAGAAAATGATCCTGAAATAGCTATAGAAAAATTAGAAGATTCTTGGTCATCCGAAAGTGTAAATCAAAAAATAAAATTTTTAAAAATTTTAGAAAAAAATCCTGATACTTCAATAGAGCCTTTTTTAGAAGAATTATTAGATGATCGACGGAAAGAAATTAGGAGAGCAGCAGTCCAAATACTTTCTAAAATACCTTCATCTTCTTTATCCAAAAGAACATTTGAACGTTTAAAAAAACGAATTCAAATTCACAAAAAAGGGAAAAAAATTACTTTAGAAATATCATTACCAGATAAATTGGAAAATGATATGATTCGAGATGGAATTGACCCAAGAATACAATGGTTCAAAGGAGGAGTAAAGGCAAGTAGAATGGGTCAAATGATTGCATTAGTCTCACCAGAGTTGTGGTTACAAGAATTTGAAAAAGAAGCAGAAGATGTCCTAGTTCTTTTCGAAACAAGTGAATGGTCTGAATTAATAATTCAAGCAATAATAGAAGCAACTATATTACATCAAAATAAAGATTGGGCAAGAGCATTATTATCCTTTAGTATTCGTCAAAAAGATAATCCAACATGGCAAAGCCTTAATATAAATCGTTTATTCGATCACATATCAAATGATGGTTTTAATACTGTTGCTGTTAATGGTATGAAAGCAACTAAAGGATTATTAGAAGAAAATTCTCCTTTAACTTTGTTACTTAAAAATTGTAAATGTTTGTGGAATGATGAACTAACAATACTTGTTATTCGAAATTTGCAAAATTGGTTAATCGGAGAAAATTCAAGATATTGGAATGGTTGGCATTATAGAACCATATTAAAAAATGCATCTTATTTATGTAACCCTCATTTACACCAACAACTCATTTTAAATTGGCCAGAAGAATCTAGAATATGGTCGAGTTGGGAAAAAGAAATTGATGAATTTTTATCCACCTTACATTTTAGAAAAAAAATGATTATTGCATTAGAAGAATAAAAATTGAATTTATTCTTTTATACAAAGAATAAAAAAGGGATGAAGTATGAAGACTTCATCCCTTATCTTTTATTCTAAAAGAAATTATTATTTCTTCATGAATTTATGAGTAACAATTTCATCTCCAGATGAAATGCTTAAGATATATAATCCAGCATTTAAATCTTTAATATCAATTACTTCATTAATTCTCTCCTCAGACTGAACAGTTAAATTATTTTCTCTAACGGTTTGTCCCATAAGATTCGTAATGTTTATCGTTACATCACCTGCATTTTTGAATGTTGAATTTACATTCAATTCATTTTTAGCAGGATTAGGATAGATTCCTGTAGCAGTAATATTACTAACATTTAACTTCATAGCAGCACCAGTCGTAAATGTTCCAATTGCACTCCAGTATGTAAATCCACCAGTATTACATGTAGAATGTAATCGATATTCATAAGTTGTATTTTCTACAAGTCCTTGGAATGCAGAAATAACAATAGTTCCAGGAGAACCTACAGGGTAGTGACCCCATTCTGACCATGTCGTTGTACCAATTGGTCTATAAGCAGCTCTAGTATTCGTTTCATTCGGGTCACCTATATATGAAATAGTTACAATAGGTCCATTTGCACCAGTAGATACAGATGCAGATATACCAACAGGAACATCACAAGCTGATGCATTAAGATAATCCATTGTTGACCATGTTGTCCATGTATCATTACAACATCTAGAACGGACTTGATATTGGTAAGATGCTAATGCTGTAGTTGGGAATTTAATAAAGGATTGTGAAGCTAAAACAGTTTTATGAGTCCAAGATGTTGTTCCAACAATTCTGTATCTTACTTGGTATCTAATAGCATTTGGTACAGGATCAAAAGTAACACCAATTCTAAAATTCGTCTCAGCAACAGCATTTACATTTTGTGGCGTAGTACATACTGAAGGATCACAAGTACTGAATACTAAATTCACAGTAACTGTACTATCACATCCAACTGAATTCGTCAATACTTCCGTTCCTGTAGGCATTCCTTCATTATACATAGTACCATTAACAGTTACTGAATAACCATCCCCTATAACACCAGAATATGTTTCAGAACCTGTAGTCGGTTCATTTCTAGTAACAGTAATAGGATTAGATAAACTATAACAACCCACTAAATCAGTTGTAGCATTGTTACCTAACATTGCACCTGTTACAGTTCCATATGAACTCATATGCCAAATTAAACAAGTACCTGCACCTGCACCATCTAAGTCGAAAGGAGGGCCAGCAGGTAAACCTAAAATCTCACCTGCTTGATCTGTAATGACCCAAGAAGATGACGTTCCAATCTCTCCAGCAAGAGTCACGTTTATAGGATCTGCAACACCATCACCAGCACATATTGTTGTTGGATCATTTGTTGATATTGTTCCACCCAATGGTTCATTAATGGTAACAGTTGTAATAGCAGTTGAATCACATATATTTCCAGAAAAATCTAACGCATATACTTTTATTTCCCAAGTTCCTGCTAAATTAGGTAGATTATTTGCAGGTAAAATTCCTGATATAGTTTCATCATGTGTAATAGGGAAATCAGCAGCAGTATATCCTGTAATTTGGATTGGACCTTCCGTTCCACCAGTTCCTCCAGTATTTGTATTACTAAATCCTAATGTTAATTCAGTAGCATCTTGTGTACCATCTAAAGTAATATCAAAGGTTTCACCTGTGCATATTGTTTGAGTAGCTGCAGAAGTTAAAACACCTGCTTCACAAACTGCAGGAGTACAAGAAGGATCCGTATCAGGTAAGAAAGTAACTGTAACTACACCAGTAGAATCACAGTCATTACCAGCAGCATCTAATGCATAAACCGTAAATTCCCATGTTCCATCTAGATTAGGTAAATTATTATTAGGTAAAATCGTGTTTAATGATGCGTCATATGATAAAGGAAAACTCGCAGCCGTTAAATTGATTAAACGAATTGGATTTCCTGTACCTCCAGTTCCTGCTGTATTTGTATTATCAATTCCTAATTCAAATCCACCATCAGAAACTTCTGAACCATCAGTAGTAATATCAAACGATTCACCAGGACAAACAGATTGAGTAGTAGCAGAAGTTATAACACCTGCTTCACATGGTCCAGCCGAAGTAATATTAATATTTACATTATAAACTTGTCCGCTTGTTATCTCACAGTTGGCATTTCCTGCAGCGTTCCACTCAGTAATATATAAATAATAAGTACCCATAGCTGTAGCACCCCAAGATCCATTATCAGGTCCCCAGAAGTTTGGACCAGCACCGTTGGTACATCCATCTTCAATATTTAATAAATGATTAGCTGTTGGACCATTACCATCTAAAATATGTAAACTTGAATCATGATCTCCATCAGCCCATCCATCAGCATTCGTTGAACATAATTCAATATTAAATACATCATCTGGGTTGGCAGTAATTAATTCAATTACAGTTCCTACAGGAACTCCTGTAAAACTATGGCTAAGACTTAAGTTCGCATCAGCTGTAGCTGTTACTGGCACTGTTGTAGCCATTGTACACGGATTATTTTGTGCAAATGCTGAAATTGAAAACAGCATAAATAATCCCAATAAGGAAGATAAGGTTAAATTCTTTTTCATGAAATATAAATTTGTAATAAAAAATTGAATAGGCTTGTGAAATTGTGAAAATTTCTCGCTTAAATAATGTTTGACACATTAAAGATAAGAATTATTTGATTTTGAGTTAATTATATTAATAATTTTATTACATATCAGGGTTTAAAACCATAATTTTTCT